>CANROS010000055.1 GCA_947632305.1 uncultured Paenalcaligenes sp.
GCCGAGCAAAAAGCCAAAGCTGATGCAGAACGTAAGGCTAAAGAAGAGGCCGAGCAAAAAGCCAAGGCTGATGCAGAGCGTAAAGCTAAAGAAGAAGCCGAACAAAAAGCCAAAGCCGAAGCAGAACGTAAAGCGAAAGCAGCAGCTGAACAAAAAGCCAAGGCCGAAGCGGAACGCAAAGCGAAAGCAGCAGCTGAACAAAAAGCCAAGGAAGACGCTTTCCGCGCCGCTTTATTGGGTGATGGTCAGCAAATTGCAGGTGCGCCTGGAGGTACGGCTAATCAGAATCAAGTCGCTGGTGGCGGTGGTGACGATGGCTACGGAGCTAAAGTCCGAGCATGCGTACGACCACGTGTGGTTTACAACACACCTCCGCGCAGCGGATCCCAAAACCCTGCATTACAATATCGTGTAGATCTAAATCCTGATGGCACTGTGCGCAATGTACGCATCACACGCTCCTCAGGGATTGCACTATTTGATGATGCCGTGCAGAAAGGGATAGCTAAATGCTCGCCCTTCCCAAAACCATCTAATGGGCGCTACCCATCATTTATTGATGGTGAGTACCGTATGTATGACTAAACAGGAGATTGCCATAATGAATGCAACCCTATCCCCAAATGCGAAACGCTCGACCTGCTTTGGCACCTTAGCCGCAGTTTTAACCACTGCGATGCTATGCAGCCAAAATGTGCAAGCTCAACTGCGTGTAGACATTTCTGGCGTAGGCGCTACTCAGTACCCTATCGCGGTAGCTGACTTTCAAAATACACCCGCAGCTCAACCTATTGCTGAAATCATCCGTGCGGATCTCAATCGCACAGGACAATTTCAGCTGGTGAATGCAACGGGTGCCAACCTAAATAGCGATAGTGTTATTGATGCTGAGGCCTGGCGTAATCGTGGTGCCGATTACTTGGCCTATGGCTCAGTCAATCAAACAGGTGGGCAATACAACATTACTTATCGCTTAGTGGATGTGGTCAATAATGTGGAAATGGATGGCATTGCTTTTGCTGGAAACGAGCAAGAGTTGCGTCGACTATCCCATCGTATTGCTGACCGCATTTACGAAAAAATCACAGGTGTTCGTGGCGTTTTTTCTACACGAATTGCCTATGTGTTGCAGACAGGCGACAACTATGAGTTACAAATTGCAGATGCTGACGGCCAAAATCCTCAGGTAATGCTACGCTCTAAGAGCTCTATTATTTCGCCTGCTTGGTCCCCAGATGGCTCACAAATTGCCTACGTTAGTTTTGAAACAGAAAAGCCTGTGGTTTATGTACAGACCTTAGCTACAGGCAAACGTGAACCTGTTGCTAACTTTAAAGGAAACAATAGTGCTCCTTCTTGGGCACCCAGCGGAAACCAACTAGCCGTGGTGCTTTCGCGCGATGGTATCTCGCAAATCTACACCATTAATTCCGATGGTTCAGGTTTACGACGTGTTATGCGCTCACCACTCATTGACACCGAACCAGCTTACACACCAGATGGCGGCTCTTTGGTTTTTACAAGCGATCGTGGCGGCAACCCCCAAATCTATCAAGTCGGTTTAAACGGGGGCGATGCTCGTCGTATTACGTTTAATGGTAGTTACAATATCTCACCCGAAGTCTCACCAGATGGTAATAGTCTTGTTTACGTGACTCGGAGAAACGGTGCTTATCGCATTGCTCTCCAAAATATGCAAACAGGTAGTGAACAGCTGTTAACAACGGGGCCAGATGATTTATCACCTAGCTTTGCACCTAACGGAATGCAGGTACTCTATAGTTCCGTCCAAGGTGGGCGTAGTGTGTTAGCGGTAACCTCCGTTGACGGACGTGTACGTCAAACCCTGTCGTCGCTGAATGGACAAGTTCGCGAGCCGACTTGGGGGCCGTTTACCAACTAATTTCTGTGTGACTCTTTTTTAAAGGAACGCTAATGAGCTCGCGCATTCTTAAAGGCTTTACAGTAGCCTCTTTGGCTTTAGCTTTAGCCGCATGTAGTTCTGTACCACTTGATGAGTCTGCTTCAGGCACAAGTACTGGTGGCACAACAGGTTCTAGCACCTCTTCTTCTGGTGTGATTATGGATCCGTTTAACCCACAGAGCCCTTTGGCCCAGCAGCGTTCAATTTATTTTGACTTTGATAGCTATGTAGTGGCTGATCAGTATCGCAACACCGTGGAAATGCACTCCTCGTACTTGCGTAACAATCCTCAGCAAAACATTCGTGTCGAAGGTAACGCTGACGCACGTGGCGGCGCTGAGTACAACTTAGCCCTAGGCCAACGTCGTTCCGATGCTGTGGCTCGTATGATGATGCTAATGGGCGTAAATGCCGGTCAAGTCGAAGCCATCAGCTTCGGTAAAGAGCGCCCCAAAGCGTTCGGTTCCACCGAAGCCGATTACGCTGAAAACCGTCGTGCAGATATCAACTACCAGCGTTAATCACGCTAAAGTATGATAAATTGACGCCGTAGCGCAAACACGCTACGGCGTTTTTCTACGAGGAGTCCTCATGAGCGTATTTAATCTGTTCCGCCGCCCGCGCCTTGCTCTTATCACTGGAGCAGTGCTCTTGGGCACAGCCTTACCCACTTATGCCTTTTCTGACGACGAAGCTAGACGTGCCATTCTTGAGCTACGTCAGCAGGTTCGCCAAATGAATGAGCAAGATCAACATACTCGTTTAATGTTTGCTGACCAGCTTGAAATGATGCGTCAGGAGATAGCGCAATTACGAGGAAAAGTAGAAACGTTAAGTTGGCAAAACTCTCAAAACCAACAAGTCGCTGAACAAACCCAAAGTCTAATCAGCGACCCCCAAGAACAAGCCGCCTACGAGGCAGCGATGGATTTATATCGTAATGGCCAATACCAAGATGCTGCTAGTGGCTTTGGTACCTTTATAGAAGCCTATCCAACTAGCTCACAAATCGATGATGTGCGCTTTTTTGAAGGCAGTAGCCTGTATGCTACAAAACGTTTTTCAGCCGCTATTCAAAAGCTGCAAGCCTTAATTAACGCCAGCCCAACCAGCCCGCGCGCACCAGATGCCTTAATGGTTATCGCATCCAGCCAAGTGGAAATGAACGACTTAGCGTCTGCCAAGAAGACCTTGGAACAAATCGTCAAAGACTATCCTGAGTCTCCTGCAGCAGAAACAGCCAATAATAGACTTCAGTTATTGCAATAAACACGACTGTGATTAATGAGCTTCTGCAACTAAAGCTACACCAAGCCCCTGCACTACACAGTCAACACGACGTTTATTATGCTAAACAAGGACAAGGAGACCTGTTGCTGCTTGTCCATGGGTCTTTGTGTGATCTGCGCTATTGGCGTTGGCAACTGAGTAAGCTCGCGCCATCCATGCAGGTGGTTAGTCTGAGCCTCCCAGGGTATTGGCCCTCTGAGCCGCTTTATATGGCTTATGATTTCAATATAGACAATCATTGTGCTGCTATAGCAGATGTCATCCAAGCAGTGCGCCAGCCCCAACAAAAAGTGCATCTATTGGGGCACTCTAGAGGTGCCCACGTGGTGAGCCATTATTTACAGCAACACCCGCACACAGTTGATAGTGTGATTTTGGCAGATCCCGCCTTTATCTTAAACCTGCCTCCTATGCCTTTGAGCGTATTAGACCAAGCCGCCACCTTAATCGCTGCAGGCGATGAAATGGAAGGCTTGAATGTATTTATCGATGCCGTTAGCGGCCCGAGTACCTGGTCTCAGATGGTGGGTTGGTTTAAGACAATGGTGCAAGACAACGCACATACTCTGATCGCTCAAAGCCGAGAAACCATGCCTATAGTAGGCCAAGCCCACATTGATGCCTTAAAGCAGTTACCTGCTTTGCTAATAAGCGGTGAGCACAGCCCTACGCGTTACAAACAAAGCCTACAGGCTTTACAAAGCGCAGTGCCTGATGCCCAAGTGGCTGTCATTCCCAAAGCGTCTCATGGCATGAATTTAGCCAACCCTAAAGCATTTAATCAGGCCGTTATCGCCTTTACTCAAATGACTAGGGCTTAATAAGCCCTAGCATTGGCTGGGTTCACTTTACATGTAGTGCTTATTTTTTGTTTGGTGGAAAACAAAAGCTCTAAATCCATAGATCCGCCTAGAGTAAGAGCTGCGGTAGGCTGCTCGTACATAGCATGCAAGCCTCCTGGTTTAAACTCCAGCGTGCTTTGGGCTGGGACCTTGATTTTTTCTACGGTTTGCATTTTTGCCATGCCCTTGTTTTCGATCGTTTCATGTAACATGACCTGATCGTAGCTTGGGGTTGCTGCCGCTATTAGCTCTACGTCTTCTGTCCCCTCGTTGTGAATAATAAAATAGCCAGCTGAGGGAACGGTATTGGGCAGCAATCGGACCCAACACTGCTCTACCACTATATGTGTAGCCTGGTCAGCTGCAGCAAAATCAGCAGCATAATCTTTAGGCTGCTGCTGATGTTGATGCTGTTGATGGTGCTGATGATGACCATGCTGATGCCGCTGGTGATGTTCGCCATGAGCCAATGCTAGGCTAGAAAAACCACATAAGACCGCAAATGTAAGATTACGCATGAACGTCTACCCTAAACCCAAAAGAAGAAAAGCTATACTATAAGCACGGGACGATACTATCTGACTACTAGGGATTATTTTAAGAAAAATGATGAGTCACACGGCAACACGCCTTAGCTTATGGAGTGAACTTAGAGCCTCTTTAAAGCTGGGCTCTCCTATTATTCTAACCAATTTAGCCCAGATCGCTATCCTTACGACCAATTTAATCTTTATAGGCAGTTTAGGTAAAGTCGAGTTAGCAGCGGGCTCTTTAACTGCTAGTTTATATCAAGCCTGCATGATCTTTAGCCTAGGTTTAGTCTCCGCCACTATTCCTATGCTGGCTACCTCCTTAGGTAAAGACCGGCATAATATTGCAGCAGTCCAAAACATCCTTCGGCATGGCTTTTTAAGCGCTTTTATTATTTGCTTGCCCTTTTGGCTACTGATGTGGCAGGCCGAATCCATTTGGCTTGCCTTAGGACAAAACCCAGACACCGCTCGTATTTCTGCCTCCTACATCCACTCCATCCAATGGTCTTTGCTGCCCTATCTGGGCTATATCGTTTTACGTTCTTTTTTTGCTGCCCTAGAAAAACCGCTTTGGACCCTAAACGTAGCCATAGGGGGGATCGCTGTTAATGCCGTATTGGGTTGGATGCTCATTTTTGGCAAAGGAGGCATGCCTCAGTTGGGTCTGGTAGGTGCTGGTATCGCCACTACTATTACCAATGTCCTGATGTTAGCGGCTATGTTGGTCTTGGTCTATAAGCACCCTGTTTTCAAGCAATATCGCATTTTTACCCATTTTTTTCGCTGGAATATCCAACAGCTTTATCAATTATGGAAGCTGGGAATCCCCATTGCCATCACCTTTACCTTAGAAACACTCGTGTTTTATGCCGCTGTCATTATGATGGGGCTGATTGGAGACACCTCTTTAGCAGCACACGCCATTGCAATGCAAATTTCCTCGGTGTCCTATATGATTCCCTTGGGCTTTGGGCAGGTAGCTACTATACGAGTAGGCTTAGCAATGGGCCGTGCTGCCCCACATGATGCGGTTCAAGCTGGCTGGGTTTCCTACGGCCTAGGGGTAGGCTTTATGGGTTTAGCTGCTTGTCTCATGTGGCTACAGCCTGAGTTCTTAATTCAATTCTTTATTGATATTCAGGCACCAGAAAACAGAGCCGTTATTATTACCGCAACCCAGTTCCTCTTTTTTGCTGCCCTCTTTCAAATTACAGATGGTGCCCAAGCTGTCGCTGCAGGTATGCTACGTGGTTTATATGATACCCGTACACCCATGCTTTTGGCTTTGCTGGGTTATTGGGTGCTGGGCGTGCCCATTGGCGCTTTTTTAGCGTTTGTACTGGATTTAGAAGGGGTAGGAATTTGGATTGGTTTTGTGACTGGCTTAACTATAGTGGCCGTTTTATTAACGCTACGCTGGTGGCGTCATGGGACCCGCTTGTTAGCACGTAGGGAATAAGAAAAAAGGCTTGGGTTCTCCAAGCCTTTTTCTTAATTAAAGTAACTCTTTACGTAGATCTGCTGCTGTTTTAGGTGAAAGCAAACCCGGCGCAACGTCAAACACAGTTTTAGCACCAAACTGCCCCTGTTGAGCCAATCGGTAAGCAGCACGCGCATACGCCACTAGAACACTGGAAGTAAATTCAGGATTGCTACCTAAAGCCAAAGAGTATTCCACGGTTTGTTTGGTGTTATTGCCTGAGGTACCACTACGAATCACAAATCCACCATGCGGCATGGCACCATGATCACGCTCTAATTCAGCTAAGTCTATAAAATGAACCGTCGTGTCATAATCAGCAAAGTAATTCGGCATGGTCACAATGGCTTCATGCACCTGGGCTGCATCGGCGCCGTCTTCTAGCACCACAAAACATTCACGACGATGTTTTTCACGCGTTGTGAGCTCGGGGAACTCACCTGCACGGACTCGGTTTACCGCGTCTTCTAGGGGCAATGTATATTGAACCCCTGCTTTGACCCCAGCAATACGACGCACGGCATCAGAATGACCTTGGCTAAGGCCTTTACCCCAAAACGTATACGTAGCACCTTGCGGTAAGACTGCCTCGCCCATTAAGCGGTTAATGGAAAACAAACCGGGATCCCAACCTACCGCAATAATATTGGTATGTTGTGTTGCTTGGGCTACGCTGTCTACAGCGGCAAAGTAGTCAGGAATCGCTGCATGTGTATCAAAACTATCAATGGTATTGAACCACTGCGCAAGCTGAGGCCCTTGGTGAGGCAAATCGTCTTTAGAACCACCACAAAGAATCAACACATCGATTTGGTCTTTGTATTGCTCGATCGTATCCAAAGCATAAACAGGCACCTGCGCAGAAACCAACTGCACGCTTTCAGGAGCTCGACGACTGAATACCGCCACAAGCTCCATATCAGGATTTTGACCCAATGCTAACTCTACGCCTCGACCTAAATTGCCATAGCCTGCTATAGCGATACGAATTTTTGCACTCATTCTCTTTCCTTTAACGCATAAGTTCATAAGCGTTTAGGCTACACCAAAAGCCATACGTACCGCAAAGACTATAAATAAAATAGCCACTGCAGCATTACAGATGACGGCGAGAAAACGTTGTTTTCTAAAGCTGTCCGCTAAGCGCGCGCCTCCAAAAATAAGCGTAAACAAATACACCACGCTAAAAAGCTGTAAAAAACCACCAAGCACCATAAAAGCAACCCAAGGATGGCCTTTGCTAGGATCAACAAACTGCACAAAAAAAGACAATAAAAATAAAATGGCCTTTGGGTTAAGCAAGCTGAGCACCAAGGCTTTAGAAAAATAATTATTATGTTTTACCTGTTGCTCTAGGATCTCAGGCGTCGGATTCGTTTGCTCTGGTGTAGGTCGAGCTAGAGACCACAAAATACGCACCCCTAGATAAAACAAATAGCCAGCACCTATTGCCCGTAATAAATAAAATAAAACAGGCACAGTTTGCAGTAACGTACCCGCTCCCGCGGCCGTCAGCATGATCAAGATGGTATCGCCTACCAAAATACCGCCTGCGGCAAAATAGCCGGGTCTTATGCCTTTGGCTGCTGCCGTCGCTAAGACAAATAAAGAATTGGGGCCTGGCAATAAAATAATAAATAATGCCCCGAGTAGATAGGTCCCTAAGTTAATCACGCCGACATTTTCAAACACATTAGCCCCATTCGTGCAAAATTCACATAATACCTGAAAGCCTAGGCTTAGAGAGGTACACCACGAGACAGAAAAAGAAAAAGCCCACCTCTAAAAAGAAGTGGGCTTTCATAAGCGATTAAAACGGGGGCTTAAGCATCCATAGAAGAACGAATCAAATAATCAAACGCGCTTAAGGAGGCGGTAGCACCTTGACCAGCTGCGATGATAATTTGTTTATAAGGTACGGTCGTTGCATCACCGGCAGCAAATACACCAGGAATAGAAGTCTGACCACGTTCGTCAATTTCAATTTCACCGTGTTTGCTACGTTTCACTACGTCGCCTAACCATTCGTTGTTAGGAACCAAACCGATTTGCACAAAAATACCATCTAAAACAATTTCACGGTTTTCTTGGCTATCACGGTCTACATAATGTAAAGCAGTGACTTTAGAACCATCACCCACTACTTCTGTAGTTTGGGCTTTTTTGATGACTTTCACATTGGGTAAGCTCTGCAATTTACGCTGTAAAACTTCATCAGCACGTAACGTATCCCCGTACTCAATCAATGTCACGTGGTTCACAATACCGGCTAAATCAATGGCAGCTTCTACTCCAGAGTTACCGCCACCAATAACGGCTACATCTTTACCTTTGTATAAAGGGCCATCACAATGCGGGCAGTAGGCCACGCCTTTATTGCGGTACTCGGCTTCGCCTGGCACCCCTAGTTCACGCCAGCGTGCGCCCGTCGCCAAAATCAAAGACTTTGTTTTTAGCGTTGCGCCGTTGGCCAATTGCAATTGAATCTCTTTACCTGGAATCAAGGTTTCAGCACGCTGTACATTCATGATATCCACATCGTAATCACGGACGTGGGCTTCTAGGGCAGCAGCAAACTGTGGACCTTCGGTGTGCTGTACGGAAATGTAGTTTTCAATAGACATGGTGTCTAAGACTTGACCACCGAAACGCTCAGCAACAACCCCAGTACGAATTCCTTTACGAGCAGAGTAAATCGCAGCAGCAGCCCCTGCAGGACCACCCCCTACAATTAACACATCAAATGGCTCTTTCTCGTTCAAAGCGGCTATTTGCTCTTCGCTACTACCTGTGCCTAGTTTAGCTAATAGCTCCTCGGCATTCGCACGGCCGTAATGGAACTCTTCTCCATTTAAAAACACGGCGGGCACAGACATCACTTCACGCTGCTTGACTTCGTCTTGGAACAAAGCACCATCAATAGAGGTGTGTTTGATGCGAGGATTAAGCACAGACATCGCATTCAAGGCTTGCACTACGTCTGGGCAATTCTGGCAACTAAGGGAGTAATACGTTTCAAATACTAATTCTTGATCTATACCACGAATTTGATTGGCTACCATTTCATCCATTTTAATTGGATGACCACCGACTTGAAGCAAGGCTAACACTAAAGAGGTGAACTCATGACCTAAAGGGATACCTGCAAAATCTACAGCAATGTCGCTGCCAACACGCTGGATTTTAAAAGACGGTTTGCGTGCGTTATCGCCCTCTACATTCAACGACACTTTGTCTGAACTCAGACCGGCAATTTCTTGCAATAGCTCACGCAATTCTATGGATTTGGCGCCCTCATCGAGTGACGCAATTAGCTCGATTGGGTGCGTGATGTTTTCTAGGTACGCTTTAAGCTGTGTTTTTAAACCTGCATCTAACATAATGATGGCTTCCTTTGTAGACAATAATTAAGACGTGGTAAGAATTTTGGGCAAAAAAAGCGCCCGACCTAGTCGGGCGCCCTGAGCAGGAGCTAGATTGATTACTAGCTTCTGCTACCAGATCCCGTTTAGATCTTGCCAACTAGGTCCAAAGATGGAGCTAGTGTTTTAGCGCCTTCTTCCCATTTAGCTGGGCAAACTTCGTTGGGGTTTTTAGCAATGTACTGAGCGGCTTTAACTTTGCGTAGCAACTCTTGAGCATCACGACCAATACCGTTGTCGTGTACTTCCATGGTCTTGATTTGACCTTCTGGGTTCACGATGAAAGTACCGCGTAGTGCTAGACCTTCTTCTTCGATTAGAACTTGGAAGTTACGTGCCAACTGGTGTGTAGGGTCAGCCAACATTGGGTAGTTCACTTTACCGATTGCATCGGAAGTGTCATGCCATGCTTTATGTGCAAAGTGAGTATCTGTAGAAACGGAGAACACCTCAACACCGTATTTTTGGAACTCTGCGTAGTTGTCTGCTAGATCTTCAAGCTCTGTAGGACATACGAAAGTAAAGTCAGCTGGGTAGAATACGAAAACAGACCATTTACCGGCGATGCTTTCGTTGGTGTACTCTTTGAACTCACCATTGTGGTAAGCCATTGCTTTAAAAGGTAGGATCTGTGTATTGATCAAGGACATCTGTAATCTCCCGTTCTTTGGTTAATTGGTGACAGTGATTTCATTATAGGAATCCACTATCGATATGTAAAATTGATTAATTTTATTGTTGCCATAGCTTTTATCTATACTCGGCTCATAAAAAAAACAATCATCACAAAAAGAGTAGCAGGGCTTTATGACAAAATAAACTACAAGCGTTGTTCATGATAGTGTTTTAGGGTTTCCCTAGCAATCACCAGCTCTTCATTCGTAGGAATCACCCAAACAGCGATAGCGCTGTCATCAGTAGAGATCTTAGTCGCATTCTGTGTATTAAGCTCTGGATCTAGTTTGACACCTAACCAAGCTAAATGTTCACAAATACGGGCTCTGATCTCTGGGCTGTTTTCCCCTACACCCGCAGTAAACACAATATTGTCTACCCCTTGGGTAGGAACAGCTAACTCTAGCAAACTTCCAGCGGTGCGCAACGCAAAATAATCCACGGCTAAACGAGCTTGAGCAGAATCGCTGGCTAACAACGTACGCATATCACCACTAATGCCAGACAAACCTTTTAAACCAGACTGGTTATAGAGTAAATCTTGAATGGCCGCGCCATCTTTTTTCTGTGCTTGCATCCACCAAAGCACCACTCCGGCATCCAACTGCCCAGGTCGCGTGCTCATGGGCAGCCCATCTAAAGCAGTAAAACCCATGGTGCTAATTATACTTTGCCCATTTTGAATCATACTGGCTGAGCATCCTGAGCCTAAATGGGCCACTATAGTGCGCTGCTGATATTGTTCAGGCAACCGTTGTGCCAAGTATTCGCTGATGTACTGATATGACAAGCCATGAAAACCATAGCGCCGCACACCCAAATCAAAATATTCTTGAGGTAAGGCATAGTATTTATGCAAAAGCGGCTGATTCGCATGAAATGCCGTATCTAAACACGCCACCTGAGTTAAAGTGGGCCAATGACTACGGATGACCTTCACCGGCGCTAAGTTATTTTCTTGATGCAAAGGCGCCAAAGGTGCCAAGCTTTCTAGATAATCCAGCACCTCATTATCTATGACTACGCTTTCTTTAAGAAGTGGGCCGCCATGAACAATGCGGTGCCCAACAGCAATAGGCGGCTTGTGCAGGTGTTCTTGGAGCCAAGCGCTTAATAAATCCTGTGCAGCTTGCAAGTTTTTAGCTTGAGCCAGAGATAAAAAACGCTCATCTAGGACCTGTCCCACGGCTCCCTTAACGGAAAACTGAGCACGATCTGTGCCTATACCTGAGATTTGCCCCCCAAATAAATACGCCAAATCGTCTATGTGCTCGGTCACACTTTTAGGAAGCTGATACACATTAAATTTTAAGCTGGAGCTACCTGCATTCACCACGATTAGGCTTTCACTCATGAGGCCTCCAATGAATTGAACTGTGTTTCTGCTTGCTTAGCCGCACATAACGCCGCTATAGCACAAGAAGTTAAACGAGCATGAGCACTATCCGCCCTGCTCGTTAGAATAATGGGGACTCGTGCACCTAACACAAGCCCTGCGGCCTCTGCTCCGGACAAAAAGGTTAGGTTTTTGGCCAGCATATTCCCCGCCTCTAGATCGGGGGCTATTAGAATTTGCGCACGCCCAGCCACTTCAGACTGAATGCCTTTGGCCTGAGCCGCCTCGATACTAATGGCATTATCCATCGCTAACGGCCCATCAATCAAAACCTGTGTAATCTGCCCACGATCCGCCATCTTGCACAAAGCCGCTGCCTCGATGGTGCTAGGAATTTTAGCGGTTACGGTTTCTACAGCAGAAAGAACAGCTACCCGAGGGATGCCCAGTCCCAAACTGACATGCAAATCTGCTGCATTTTGTACTATATCGGCTTTGGTCTGCAGGTCTGGGTTGATATTGATTGCCGCATCCGTGATAAAGAGCAATCCAGAATAACGAGGCACCTCCATAATGAACACATGGCTTAGGCGGCGCTCGGTGCGTAAGCCTTTGCCTTCCGTGCTAACGACCGCATGCATTAGCTCATCGGTATGCAAACTGCCCTTCATTAAGAGTTGAGCTTGCCCCGCCAACACCAACCGCACCGCCTGCTCGGCAGAGGCGTGACTATGCTGAGTATTCACGACCTGAATACCACTTAAATCAAAGTCATGCTCTGTGGCTAAGGCCTCTAGTCTGGCTTGGGGGCCAACTAAAATAGGCGTAAACAAGCCTGCTTTGGCTGCCTCAAGAGCACTACCTAAAGCAACAACATCGCACGGATGCACCACCGCGCAAATAGGCCGAGTTGTTAACTGAGCAGCCTGCTGCTTTAGTGCTTTAAATGAGCTAGGAACTGAAGCCATATCCACTCCTTCAATTGAAGTTAAATACCTAATCAGTTTGATGGTACTAAATATTTTATCGCCCTGCCTCTTGAAATACGTAAAGTCGCCCTTATAATTAGCACTCAGAGGGGTCGAGTGCTAACACTCCCCCCTAACCCTTATAAAATATCTCAATTTCCAATTGAAAAACTTGTTTTAGAACAGGAGTTCATCTCATGAAATTACGTCCTTTAGGCGATCGCGTGATCGTTAAGCGTTTGGACAACGAGCGTCAAACTGCTTCTGGTATCGTTATCCCTGAAAGTGCCACTGAGAAGCCTGACCAAGGTACGGTTGTAGCCGTAGGTCCTGGTAAGCGCTCCGATGACGGCACCGTTCTACCTTTAGACCTAAAAGTTGGCGATAAAGTCTTGTTTGGCAAATATGCCGGTCAAAGCGTCAAAGTAGACGGTGAAGAAGTTCTAGTAATCCGCGAAGAAGAAGTCCTAGCCGTTTTTGAATAACCAGTCCGTTAACTCGCATTGATTCAAAACTACAGAATTTAAGGAATTATCATGGCTGCAAAGCAAGTTTATTTTGGCGACGAAGCCCGCACTCGTATTGTGCGCGGTGTAAACACTCTAGCTAACGCTGTTAAAACAACGATGGGCCCTAAAGGCCGTAACGTAGTTCTAGACCGCTCCTTTGGCGCACCTACCGTCACTAAAGACGGTGTGTCAGTTGCTAAAGAAATCGAACTCAAAGACAAATTTGAAAACATTGGTGCTCAGCTTGTTAAGGAAGTAGCTTCCAAAACATCTGACAACGCCGGTGACGGTACCACGACTGCTACTGTACTCGCTCAAGCGATTGTTGAAGAAGGCTTGAAATACGTAGCCGCTGGCATCAACCCAATGGATCTAAAGCGCGGTATTGACAGCGCAGTGGCCGTAGTTGTTTCTGAGTTGCGTGCTCTATCCCGTCCTTGCACCACCACTAAAGAAATCGCCCAAGTCGGTTCTATCTCGGCTAACAGCGATGCTTCCATTGGTAAGATCATTGCCGATGCGATGGACAAAGTCGGTAAAGAAGGTGTTATTACTGTTGAAGATGGTAAATCTTTAGACAACGAACTAGACGTTGTTGAAGGTATGCAATTCGACCGTGGTTACCTCTCACCTTACTTCATCACTAACACTGAGAAGCAAGTTGCTATTCTAGATAACCCATACATTTTGATTTTCGACAAGAAAATCAGCAACATCCGTGACTTGCTACCTATTCTTGAGCAAGTAGCAAAAGACGGTCGTCCTTTGTTGATCATTGCTGAAGACGTGGAAGGCGAAGCACTAGCCACACTAGTTGTGAACAACATCCGCGGCATCCTAAAAGCCACTGCTGTTAAAGCACCTGGTTTTGGTGATCGTCGTAAAGCCATGTTGGAAGACATTGCTGTTCTAACCAACGGTACCGTGATCTCTGAAGAAACCGGTATGTCCCTAGAAAACGCTGACGTGACTCACCTAGGTCAAGCCGTTCGCGTTGAAGTGGGCAAAGAAAACACCATCATCATCGATGGCGCAGGCGATAACGTTTCTATCGAAGCACGCGTAAAACAAATCCGTGCTCAAATCGAAGAAGCCACTTCCGACTACGATCGTGAAAAACTACAAGAGCGCGTAGCTAAACTAGCTGGCGGTGTTGCTGTTATTCGCGTTGGTGCGGCTACCGAAGTCGAAATGAAAGAGAAAAAAGCACGCGTAGAAGATGCACTACACGCAACTCGCGCAGCGGTTGAAGAAGGTATCGTTCCTGGTGGTGGCGTCGCCCTAATCCGCGCACGCAAAGCGGTTGCTGCTCTAACAGCAGAAAACATCGACCAAGAAGCCGGTATCAAACTCGTTCTACGTGCTATCGAAGCGCCTTTACGCACTATCGTAAGCAACGCAGGTGAAGAAGCCAGCGTGGTCGTTAACCAAGTAGCTCAAGGCGAAGGCAACTACGGTTACAACGCTTCTACTGGTGAGTACGGTGACTTGGTAGAACAAGGTGTGTTAGATCCTACTAAAGTAACTCGCACAGCACTACAAAATGCAGCCTCAGTAGCCAGCTTGTTGCTAACTACTGAAGTCGCTGTTGCTGAAATTGCTGAAGACAAACCTGAAGCCGGTATGCCTGACATGGGTGGTATGGGCGGTATGGGTGGCATGGGCGGCATGGGCTTCTAAGTCCAACATCTGCTCGAAGGCGAATCCTCGCCTTCACCCTTTAGCATTAAAAAGCCTCTGTTTAAAACAGGGGCTTTTTTTTGCATCCACGTATAATAGAAGCTATTACCACCGACTTTCTGATGTTATGACTTTTACTGATC
>CANROS010000056.1 GCA_947632305.1 uncultured Paenalcaligenes sp.
GCGCTGTTTGATCAGCACTGGAAAGACTTAGGTTATGCCCTGCTATTAAAGCGCTATACCCAAGACATCCGTAATGCTACGCCAGAACAAATTGCCCAAGCAGCGTGGGACACTGTGCCTCAGGTGGCGCCTTTGTTTTGGGCTTTCCGCATCATGGTGGGTATAGGTTTTTATCTGATTGCCTTTTTCATCGCTGCTTTCTATTTGGCCTCCAAAGACCGTTTAACGCAGTCGCCACGTTTTTTAAAGCTGGCTTTATTTACTATACCGTTGCCTTGGATCGCGATTGAGTGTGGTTGGTTTGTGGCGGAGTTTGGGCGTCAGCCGTGGATTATTGAGGGCGTATTACCCACTTACTATGCGGTATCTGGCTTGCAAGTGAGCGACCTCCTCATTAGTTTGAGTATTTTCTTTGTGCTGTATTCTATTTTGGCTGCGGTGGGCGTGAAGATCATGCTGCATGCGGTGCGCCAAGGTCCAGATGAGGAGCCACAGTTAGCTTCAAGCACTGATCTAGCAACCGATGCGGCTTTAGCCAAATAAGGAGTCAACGATGGAATCACTGATTTTATTTGATTACGTCACCATGCGACACATCTGGTGGGTTTTGTTAGGTGTGTTGTTGATTGGGTTTGCCATTTTGGATGGAGCGGATTTAGGTATAGCCATGCTCTTGCCTTTGGTGACCAAAACCGATGATGAGCGCCGTGTGTTATATAACGTGATTGGTCCAGTTTGGGAGGGCAATCAAGTTTGGTTAATTACCGCAGGAGGGGTTATTTTTGCGGCTTGGCCTTTGCTTTATGCCATGGCTTTTTCGGGCTTTTATTTAGCCATGATGCTGCTGTTAGTGGCCTTGATCGTACGACCTGTGGCCATTAAATACCGCAGTAAACTGGAAAGCCAAAGATGGCGTCGTAATTGGGATGCTGTTTGGTGTGCTTCAGGCATTGTATCTGCCTTGGTGTTTGGCGTGGCTATAGGCAATGTGATGTTAGGCGTGCCTTTTTACTTTGAGCCAGATACTTTGCGTCCGGTGTACGAAGGCAGCTTTTTTGGGCTATTTAATCCTTTTGCCTTGCTGTGTGGGCTTTTAAGTATTTTGTTGATGTTAATGCAAGGTGCCGTGGTTCTGAGCTGGAAAACAGAAGGGGAAGTGGCGCGTTTAGCAACTCGTTGGGCGCGCTATGCTGGGGTGGCGGTGGTCGTGGTGTTTATCGCTGGCGGTTTTTATATTGCGTCGGTGGCGACTGGCTATTTGCTCGATACCAGCTTAATTACGGGCAATGAAGTGTCTGACCCTTTGTCTGCTCTTAAGTCTGTTACCACTGAAACAGGGGGATGGATGCAGAATTACAGTCTGGCCCCTCAGATTTGGTTGGCACCGGCAGTCGGTGTACTAGGGGCTTTGGCAGCGGTGTTGTTAGTGGGGCGCGGTCGGGGGTTGGCCGCGCTATTGATGGCTTCGCTGAGCATTGCTGGGGTGATTTTTACTTTTGGCTTTTCTATGTACCCCTTTTTGCTGCCCTCTTCTTTTCAGCCAGGCTCAAGTTTAACTATTTTTGATGCCTCAGCCAGCCATTTGTCCTTGTGGGTCATGCTATTGGTTGCTATTGTGTTCATGCCTATTATTATTAGCTACACCTCCTGGGTGTATAGAGTGATGCGTGGTAAGGTCACAGCAGATTCGATTAATAGTGCACCGCATTCATACTAAGGAGTCACTTCATGTGGTATTTTTCTTGGATTTTAGGCTTAGGTCTAGCGTGTGCATTTTCTATTTTGAACGCGATGTGGTTTGAGCTACGCGTCGTCAGTAAAAAGGAAAAAGAGCTGCAGGCCAAATCCTAATAAATCTTATTTATTTATATGTCTAAAACTCAATCTAAAGCCGAAGCCACCGCACAAACTCGTTGGCTTTCAGGGGTGGGGCGTCAAGCACCGGTAGCCATGTGTTGGGCGGTGTGCGCTCCTCTTTTAGAAGGGGTTTTTCTGATCATCCAAGCTTGGTTTTTGGCAAATACCTTAGACCAAGCCATTCGTTTGTCTGTGCCTCCCGCTCAGTTGTTGGACTCCATGTTGATTATTGCGGGTCTGATTATGCTGCGGGCAGGCATTAATTGGTCTGGAGAGCAAGCCGCCAGCCACGCCTCTGAAACCATCAAGCAGCAAATTCGACGCCAACTTTTCGCTATTTTATTAGCCAAAGGGCCCGCCTGGTCTAAACAGCATCCGGTGGGGACGTTAACGGTGGCGTTATTGGATCAGGTCCAAGCGCTAGATGGGTATTTACAGCGTTATTTACCGGCCTTAATTGCTGCAGTGATTATGCCCTTAGCCATTGCGGTAGTGGTGCTGCCCGTAGACTGGATCGTGGCGTTATTGTTCGTGGTTAGTGCACCAGCTATCCCATTTTTTATGGCCCTAATTGGCATGCGGGCTGAAGCCGCTAATCAACAGCATCAGCAAGTATTAAGCCGTTTGTCTGGTGTGTTTTCTGATCGCCTTCGTGGTTTATTTACGTTGTCTTTGCTTGGTCGAACGGAAGATGAGGTCGAGTCGGTGCGTTCTGCTAGCGCTGGACTCAGCCAAACCACCATGAAGGTATTGCGTATTGCTTTTCTATCCTCCGCTGTTTTAGAGTTGTTTGCTGCCTTAGGGGTGGCGGGGGTAGCGGTTTATATAGGATTAAGCTATCTGGGCATGCTGGGTAGTCATTTCACGGGCTTTACTTTGCAGCATGGTTTGTTTTGTTTACTCTTGGCCCCGGATGTGTATAACCCTTTACGTAAACTGGCAGCTAGCTATCACGATAGGGCGACGGCCAAAGCGGCCGTGAATGAATTGCACCAGCTGTATGGTCAGCTGCCACAGCTAAGCTCGGATCTGCCTTTGAAAGAAAGCTCGCCAATCGTGCATTTTTATGAGCCTGAGCAGCAACGGCTGGTACAGGCTCAACGTTTCGCGGTGTATAGCCCGACTAGGGCAAGCTTAGTTCAGGCCACCGATTTTGAGTTGGGGTGCGATCAACACGTTGCCTTAATGGGGGCCAGCGGAGTCGGGAAAACCACTTTTTTAGAAACCTTAATGGGTTTGAGGCCTCATGCGGCTGGGCAGGTGCATTTTAGCTGTGCCCCCAGTCAGGTGGTTTTAATAGGCCAACAGCCTTTTATTGGCTTAGGCACCATTGCTGAGTTTTTAAAACTGGTACAGCCCGAGGCCACCGAGGCTGCTTTGTGGAGCGCGTTGGGGCAAGCACAAGCCGCAGAGTTTGTACGCAATTTACCTTTGGGTCTGGAGACTCAGCTAGGCAACCGTGGCCATGGGGTTTCAGGAGGGCAGGCGCATCGTTTGGCTTTGGCGCGTTTGTTTTTAACTGATCCCGCCGTCATTTTGCTGGATGAACCGACTGCGCATTTGGACGCTCACACGCGTGACCTAGTGATAGCGGCAATTTTAAATTTTGCAAAAAACCGTTGTTTGATTCTGGCTACACACGATGAGGCCGTGGCTGATCAATTACAGCAGCAGTGGGTATTACAAGATCAGGTATTAGTGCAGCGAGGGCAAGCATGAAATTATGGTGGCTGTTAGCAGGGTCTTGGGTCAAGCAACATTGGCGCTTAACGCTGTTGGCGTTATGTCTGGCGTTATCTACTGTATTTGCCGGCATTGGGCTATTAGTGATTGCGGGCTGGTTTTTAACGGCTGCTTTTTTAGCGGCCAGCACAATCAGTTTTAATTTATTTGCCCCTTCGGCTTTGATTCGAGGGTTTTCTATGTGGCGCATTGTGTCGCGCTACGGTGAACGCATCGCTGGTCACAGGGTCACTCTAGATCTACAAGCTGAGATCCGTACACAAAGTTTTGCGCGTTTAGCCAGTTTGAAGCCAGCACAATTGGCGCAATATAGAGATGGTGATTTAACCGCTCGTTTATTAAATGACATTGAGCGTTTGGATAGTTTTTTCTTGTTGCTGGTGGCTCCGCTATTCACTGCCTTAGTCTTTGGTTTGTTTTTTAGTGTGTTAATGGGGGGCGCTTTACCCCTCTTAGGCTGGATTGTCTTGGTGGTGCTGTGTTTGGCCGCAGGGGTGTTGCCTTATATAGTGGCCAAATCCTCTGCTCGAGCTGGGGTAGAGGTACAGAACGCTCAGGCCCAGTTACGTGCGTTGACGCATGATGCCGTCGTGGCGCATACCGACTTGTTGGTTTTTAATGTCATGAGCCAAGCCCAGCAGCAATTTGAAGCGGCTGCGCAGACCTTAGCTCAAGCGCAAAAACGTTTGGCCGCAGCGGGCAGTTTAGGCACGTTGGTGCAGCAGCTCATCATGGGAACCTTGGTATTAGCGTTATTGTGGGTAGGTGGTAATGCCTACTTTGAGCTGAATTTAAGCGCCCCTATTTGGGTGGGCTTGTTATTAGGCTCGTTGGGTTTGTTTGAAATCTTAGCGCCTATTATGCGTGGTGCCGCTGGTTTGGGCGCGGTACAGGCGGCAGCGGCACGCCTACAAGAGATCAATGCCTCTACACCGGCGCAATCTGAGTCAACCTGGGTGTCTTATCAGGCTATGCCTGAGCAAGGGACCTTACAGTTAAAAAACGTCAGTCTAAGCTATGACTCCGGCCCGTCGGTGTTAGAGAGCATTGATTTAGTTATTGCTCAAGGTGAACGAATTAGTATAGAGGGCATCAGTGGTAGCGGGAAAACCACATTGCTGTTGGCCATTATGCAGGTTCAGCCGGTACGGCAAGGCCATATCTATTATGATGGGGTAGCCTTGTCCCAGGTAGAGCCAAGACAGCTGTATCAGCGCTTTGCTTTTCTCACCCAGCATTCCGCCGTGTTTATGGGTACCATACGTCATAACTTACTATTAGGGGATCCTCAAGCCTCTGATGAACAGCTTTGGCAAGTCTTAGAGCAGGTCCGTTTGGCAGATCAAGTCAAGCAAATGGGTGGGCTTAATGTGTGGGTGGGCGAGGGCGGCAGTACACTTTCTACTGGTCAAATTCGCAGGCTTAGTTTGGCGCGCACCTTATTAACCTCGGCGTCGGTCTGGTTGTTGGATGAACCCACTGCTGGCTTAGATAAAGCCACAGCCGAAGCTTGGTTAAAAGACTTGCATCATCTAGCTAAAAACCGTACCGTTATTATGGTGACGCATGCTCAGCTTCCTTTAGGGGCCGTGCAAAAACGCTATCAACTTCTTAATGGACGTTTAACTCGTCTTTAAGGGTATCGTAGCCGCACTGAATGACGATTGTGTAAAATTATGTGTTTGCCACAGGTGCATGGGGCATCTGGGCTTTTTTTGTGGTTGTTACTTTTGTTATGCATACTGATCCAGCTGATTATATTCGTCAAACCATACGCAGTGTGCCAAACTGGCCCAAGCCTGGGGTGACGTTCAGAGACATCACGCCTGTATTACAAGACCCCCAAGCCTTTAGAGTCTTGATCGACCTATTTGTTTATCGCTATATGCAACAGCGTTTGGATTTAATAGCTGGGGTAGATGCGCGTGGTTTTATTGTTGGCTCTGTGCTCGCTTACGAGTTAAATCTAGGCTTTATTCCTGTACGTAAAAAAGGCAAATTACCATTTCAAACCGTAGCCGAGGACTATTCACTAGAATATGGCAATGCTTCGGTTGAAATCCATACTGATTCCGTGCGCCCAGGGCAGCGAGTTTTACTCATTGATGACTTGATTGCTACCGGGGGCACAATGGTTGCTGCAACACGTTTATTACAACGTCTGGGTGCAAACACAGTAGAAGCCGCCGCCATTATTGATTTACCTGATCTGGGGGGCTCGCAAGCCGTACGGGATACAGGTTTATCCGTTTATACGGCCTGTACGTTTCACGAAGACGATCCAGGCAATCAATAATTAGCCTTTGATTCAAGCAAGCAGCTTTTGAAGCTGCTTTCTTTTTCTTTATTGGATGGCGTATGTGGTATTTAGTGATGGCGTTTGTGGCGGGAACAGGGATGGCGGTACAGGCTGCCATTAACTCCCAGTTGGGAAAGGCACTATTTGGTCAGCCCATTTATGCCGCATTTTGGTCTTTTTTGACGGGGATGTTGTTATTGTTTTTTATGTCTTTAGCTTTGGGTAAAGGCCAGTTTTTCCAAGCTTTAGCACAAACACCCCAACAGCCTTGGTGGTATTTGACTGGCGGTTTTATTGGGGCCGGCTTGGTGTTTAGCAGTGTGTATTTAGCACCTAAATTGGGTGTGGCCAATATGCTGTTTTTTATGGTGCTAGGTCAAATTATTTGTGGTTTGATTATTGATCACTTTGGCTTGTTTCATATGCCTATTCGCGAGGTGAACTGGAGCAAACTACTGGGAGTCAGCATCATGATCTTAGGGTTGACCGTTTTTGTCTTTGGAAAAAAATAAAACCATCGTGTCCAAAGACATTGGCTCTGGGCAGACTCCGCGGCATTTTTTGTTCACGGCTTAGTGCCAGCCTAAATGAGGCAGCAGCCATAAAATGGCTGAGGTCATAATGACATAGCGTAAAAATTTCCCTATGGCCATATAAAACACACTGGGCCAAAAAGGCAGACGCATCCAGCCTGCTACCACGCATAAAGGATCGCCTATTAAGGGCAACCAAGTTAATAACAAGGCCTTGGGGCCTAAACGCTGCAACCAATGGGTAATAAGCTGATGCCAGCGTCCAGCGGCTTTTTTGCCGTAGTCGGGTTCCGTATTAGCGCTGCTTTGAGGGTTTTTTTCTTTCCATTTGTCGTAGGATTTAGCCGCTCCTAAGCCCATCCAGTAGCTAATCGTGCCCCCAATGGTATTGCCCAAGGTAGCGACTAAAATAGCGAACCAAAACTGGTTGGGTTCTAGGGCGACGTAAGCCAATACCGCTGGCTCAGAGCCCATTGGTAATAACGTCGCTGAAACCAAGCTAATAATAAAAATGGCACTGAGACCGATTTCGGGCAAAGCCCAGATCTCCAGTAACCACATGATGGTGCCATGTGTCCAAGCTTCCATATGGATCCAATAATTACTGCGGGCTTACGCCTATTTACGTTAGGGGTATGGTATTCTTTTTGATTTTACTGCGTCAGATTTGTAAAGTAGCCTGCCAACTATGTCCAACGACTATTTAAAACGAACCCTAACTTCCAAAGTCTATGATGTGGTCTCGGAGACCCCCCTAGAACTTGCCTCTTTAGCCTCAGCTAAGTTGAATAACCGTATTCTACTCAAACGCGAGGATCAATTGGCAGTATTTAGTTTCAAGCTGCGTGGTGCTTACAATAAAATGGCGCAGTTGACGCAAGAGGAGCTAGATCGGGGCGTGATTGCGGCTTCTGCCGGGAATCATGCCCAAGGGGTCGCGTTTTCTGCTCGTCGTTTAGGCACACGTGCAGTCATCGTCATGCCAACCACCACGCCGCAATTAAAAATTGATGCAGTGCGTGGCTTCGGGGGCGAAGTAGTGTTGGCCGGCGAAAGCTACTCGGATGCGTATGAGCAGGCTCTGGTGTTGATGGAACAGCAAGGCTTGACCTTTGTACATCCTTTTGATGATCCCGATGTGATCGCCGGACAGGGCACAGTAGGCATGGAAATCCTGCACCAACACCCAGGCCCTATTCATGCCATTTTTGTCCCTATTGGTGGCGGTGGCCTGATTGCAGGGGTGGCCGCTTATATTAAACAATTGCGTCCTGAAATCAAAATTATCGGGGTGCAAACCGAAGATTCCGCGGCGATGCAGCGCAGTGTAAAAGCCAAGCGTCGTTTGGTATTAAATGACGTGGGGCTGTTTTCTGACGGTACCGCAGTGAAACAAGTGGGGGCTGAAACCTTCAAGCTTGCTCAAAAATACGTGGATGATTTTGTATTAGTCGATAGCGATGCCATTTGTGCGGCTATCAAAGATGTCTTCCAAGACACGCGCAGTGTACTAGAGCCGGCTGGGGCTTTGGCCATGGCCGGTGCTAAAAAGTACATCCGTGAGCAGCAGCTTAATGGTGAAACGGTGATAGCGATTACTTCTGGCGCTAACATGAACTTTGATCGGTTGCGTTTTGTGGCCGAGCGCGCTGATGTGGGTTTAGATCGTGAGGCCCTGTTTGCTATTACCTTGGCAGAACAGCACGGTAGTTTTTTACGGCTGTGCGAAGCGCTAGGTGACCGGTCCGTGACCGAGTTCAACTACCGTATTTCCCATTCCGATACGGCCCACGTTTTTGTAGGGCTGCAAACGCAGTCTGCCGAAGAGGTAGAGCAGCTAGAGCAACACTTTGTGGACAAAGGGTTCCCCACTTTGAATTTAACGCATAATGAAATGGCTAAAACCCATTTGCGTTATATGGTGGGTGGCAAGTCCGATTTGGCTCAGCACGAGGTTTTGTATCGCTTTGAGTTTCCAGAGCGTCCAGGCGCATTGCGTCGTTTCTTGACCAGCATGAATCCAGAATGGAACATCAGTCTGTTCCATTATCGCAATCAAGGCGATGATTACGGTAGGATTCTCGTGGGCATTCAGGTGCCGCCTGCGGATAAAAAAGTGTTTAAAACCTTTTTAAATGAGCTAGGTTATCCGCATTGGAATGAAACCGATAATCCCGTTTATAAACTGTTTTTATAAAGCTGGGTCTTAAAGGAAATGCCACCTTGTTACAGGTGGCATTTTTTATTTATTTGGCGAAGAGGGACTCGAGGGAATGAAAGGCTTTAAATTCCAAGGCATTGCCAGAAGGATCCATAAAGAACATGGTGGCTTGTTCGCCTGGCTGGCCTTTGAAGCGGATATAAGGCTTGATCACAAACTCGGTACCATCGTCTTCTAAACGCTTGGCCAAGCTTTCCCAAGTGGGCATGTCTAGCACTACACCAAAATGACGCACGGGTACGTTGTGCTCGTCTACATCACTGGTGGCTACAGGGGTGCATTCTTCTGGGGCTAAATGGGCTACGATTTGGTGGCCAAAGAGATTAAAGTCAATCCATTGCTCTGAGGAGCGGCCTTCGGGACAGCCGAGTTTTTGACCATAAAAAGCCCGGGCTTCAGCCAAATCGCGTACAGGAAAGGCCAAGTGAAAAGGACGTAAGGACGTTTGATCCGACATGAGTTTGAGCTCCAAGTAAATGTTATACGAGTTATCGGATCATAATAGTCTTAACTGTCTAGAAAGCGAACCCTAGATTTAGGGAAATGAATGCTGAATGTACTGCCCGCACCAGAACGGCTTTTGATTTCTAGTTCGGCTTGGTGACGTGACACCACATGTCGGGTAATAGCCAAACCCAAACCAGTCCCCCCCGTAGCACGGGAGCGTCCTTTGTCGGCACGATAAAAACGTTCGGTAAGACGAGGTATATCTTGCGGTGAAATGCCTATGCCGGTGTCTTGTACAGAAAACGTGGCAGAGCCATCGTTGTTTAAGAACCAGCTGGTTGTAATGGTGCCGTCTTTAGGGGTATAGCGAATGGCATTGGTCAGCAAGTTGTTAATAGCAGAACCCAGTTCTGTTTCCGCGCCATCAATGCAGAGACGGTCATCTAGGGCAGTGACGAATACATGCTGGTCATTAGACAAAGCATGGGCGCGAATTAAGGCTTGTTCTATAAGCTGCGGAACGGCCACCGAGGTATGTTCTGAAGAGGGTGAGGACTCCAGAGTCGATAAGGTTAATAAGTCGGCCACAATGGCTTGCATATGCTGAGCTTGCTCTAGCATCATTTGCTCGTAGCGCTCACGTTGTTCGGCGGGGATGGAGTCAGCCGGCATTTCACGCAAGGTTTCTAGAAAACCCAGCAAGACCGTAAGAGGTGTGCGTAGTTCATGCGACACATTGGCCACAAAGTCTTTGCGCGTGGTTTCGAGCTTTTCCATTTGGGTGATGTCGCGAGAAACCAGGAGAAACTGCCCTAAGCCATACGGAGTTAGGTGTAGCTGTAAGGTTTTTTCATCGCCATTTTGATGGGTATGCAAGACCAAGGATTGACCCCACTCTTGGGCTTGGGCGTAGCGCGCGAACTCAGGAGAGCGTAGGATGTTTAAAATGCTTTGCTGGCGATCAGTGGCTAAATTTAAGCCCAAATGTTGGCAAGCCGATTTATTACACCACTGTACATGCAAGTTTTGGTCTAAGGTAACCGCACCGTCTGGCAAGGCTTCAGCTGCCATCATCATGCCTTCAATGTGCCGATCTTGATGATGGATCTCAAGACGGCTTTGCTTGAGCTTGCGGTAAATAGGCGCTAAAACGTCATCCCAAGGCCCGACTGAAGGCGGGGGCGGAGCATCTAAGTTTCGGACCCAAACTTGAATTTTTTTTAACTGGTTGGCACCAATAAAAACGATGAGTAAAAGACCGAGGGCAAAGACTCCCCAGCCTGTGGCTGCCCCCAGCCACAGTCCTATAGCCAAGGAAATTAAGGCCCAGATAAATACGGTGCTTAGGGTTTTACTCATGGTGTGTACTAGACGTTATTTGGTTGGAGGTTGGGGTAAGGCGGCCGCAAAGCGATAACCGGCCCCGCGCACTGTTTCAATATGAGCATCATGTTGCGTGGGCTCTAAGGCTTTACGCAAGCGACGAATATGAACATCAACGGTGCGCTCTTCTACAAAGACATGATCGCCCCAAACTTTGTCCAAAAGCTGTGCTCTAGAAAAGACCCGTTCAGTATGTGTCATGAAAAAGTGCAGTAGTCGAAACTCGGTTGGCCCAATAGTAAGGGTTTTATCTGCCCCCGTCACGCGATGTGTGGCGGGATCTAAACGTAACGTACCAATTTCAATTTGATCATCGGTAAGTTGTGGCGCGCGGCGGCGTAAAACGGCTTTGATACGGGCCAAGAGCTCTTTGGGTGAGAACGGTTTGGTGATGTAGTCATCCGCACCGGCTTCTAAGCCCTCAATTTTGTCATTTTCTGCGCCTTTGGCCGTTAACATAATCACCGGTATTTGCTGGGTACGTTCATCAGAACGTAGTTTTTTAGCTAAGGTAATACCAGATACACCAGGAAGCATCCAATCGAGTAAAATGAGATCAGGCAGTTCAGCTCGAATTAGGGTCTGGGCCTGTTCGGCATCATAGGCGCGTAACACCTTATGACCAGCAAAAGACAGGTTCACCGCTATCAGTTCTTGGATAGCTGGCTCATCTTCGATAACAAGAATAGTCGTGCTCATAATGTAAAGTATTTCTAATAGTTTGATAGATGCCTTTATATTATGGCGCTAATGTTTCAGGTTTGTGAAAAGGCTTAGGCAAATACAGCGCAATTCTATTTTTTGCATGGGTTTTGCCCGTTATTTACGGTACGATTACAGCATCATGGAAAATAAAACACCCCCAACCCAATCACAGGAAACCACCCACTTTGGTTTTCAGACCGTCGCAGAAAATGAAAAATCCGCCAAGGTCGCCGAGGTCTTTCACTCGGTTGCTCAACGTTATGACGTGATGAACGATTTGATGTCGGCTGGTTTGCACCGAATTTGGAAGTCTTTTACCATCGGCCGCGCAGCCATTCGTCCAGGCATGAAAGTGCTCGATATTGCTGGCGGCACGGGCGACTTGTCCAAAGCTTTTGCGCGTAAAGCTGGGCCTACTGGCCAAGTTTGGCTAACCGACATCAACAGCTCTATGTTGGGCGTAGGACGCGATCGCCTATTAGACATGGGGATTATGACTCCGGTGGCCGTTTGTGACGCCGAGTTCTTGCCATTCCCTTCTAATTACTTTGATCGAGTCAGTGTGGCATTTGGTTTACGTAACATGACCCACAAAGACCAAGCCTTGGCTGAAATGTATCGCGTGTTAAAGCCAGGCGGTAAATTGTTAGTCTTAGAGTTTTCGCAGGTAGCGAAGCCTTTGGCTCCCGTCTACGATTGGTATTCTTTTAATGTTTTGCCCAAAATAGGCAAATTTGTGGCCCAAGACGAAGACAGTTACCGGTATTTGGCTGAATCCATTCGTATGCATCCCGACCAAGCAACTCTTGCGACCATGATGCAAGGGGTGGGGTTTGAGCGTGTTCAGTATTTTAATTTAACTGCTGGGGTTTGTGCCTTACACGAAGGCATTAAGCTCGATTAAAAAATAGTGTATTGGTTTAAAAGCCTGCTCTCTTGAGCAGGCTTTTTTGTTGTCTAGCACCATTATTTAGCCAAGGTTTCAGAGGGCAGTTCAGAGTAAATGGCTTTGTACCAAGCGCTAAAGCGCCCCAAATGATTAAAGCCCCAATGGGTGGCAACGTCTGTCACGGTGGTTAGGGGCGGCGCGTTCAGGAGGTCGTGGCGTGCGGCGCGCAGCCGAGCATGGCGTATATAAAGTTGGGGGCTAACTTGTAGTTGTTCGCGGAAGGCGTGGGTGAGGCTACGCACGCTGGAGTCCGAAGCCGCTGCTATGGCTGTTAAAGAGAGCTCTTGATTTAAGTGTTCGTGGATATAGCGTCTTGCAAGACGTAGACGTTTGGAGCCGTTGAGCTGTAGTTTTGGGGCTTGAAAATGGTGTGAGTAGTTATTGGGTTGGGTAAGCAGTAAATGTTGCAGCAGATTCGATTCATAGTTTTTAAGCCACAGTGCCGGTGGCTGACTACAGGAGGCAATATAAGCCAGCAGTGAGTTCACTTGTTGTTGCCACGCAAAGCCATGAGCGCTACTGAGTAGAAACTGTGGGTGGAACTCAATTCTTTCCTCGGGAATGGAGCCCAACAGCTGTGTACAGGCTTCGATCAATCGTTCTGCAGGAATTTTAATCAGAAATTGTTCACAGTCTTCCTCCCAGTCCAATTGGACATTGAGGTTAGGAGAGATGATGGTGCCGGTATTGGTATTGGCCTGAATTTGGTGTTTGCCCACTCCTATTCTGGCGTGACCATGTATAGGCACTTGAAATAAATAAAAGTCTTGTAGTGCGCCAGGAGCCACGTGGACCGCAGCGCCATAGCGCAAGACTAAAAACGATAACGTGCCCAGGGTAGTACAGCGCAGCACTGAGTTCACCTGGCCTGTTTGCCATGTCAGCGTGTGTTCTTTTAAAAAGCCAGAGGTTTCATTTTTAGTCATGAGAGGATCTGACGACTGAAAAACCGGTGGCAGGGTGTACAGATTTTGTAAACCGTGCATAAGCCAAGAGGTCATATGGGGTGTCTCCAACTATTTGCCTGATATGGATAGGTTGTGCCCAAATTGGCTAGTGAGGGCGGGATGTTCTTACTTATTATTGTTTTACTTATAAAGCATTTTAGATAAAAAAATGCGCTAGAAAAATAATATGCGGATAAAAACCCTCAGGGTTTTTACTTAACCAAGGAGACTGGGATGAAAAAAACCTGTATAGCAGCCCTGCTGGGTTTGTCAGGAATCGCCTTTAATGTGATGGCGGCAGATGAATTAAAGATAGGTTTGCTTTCCACCTTTTCAGGACCGGGCGCAGCACTGGGTAATGAAATTAAGGATGGGTTTGAGTTGGCCGTTTTACAAAGTAATAATCAATTAGGTGGTGTGCAGACCAAGCTCCTGATTGCAGATGACCAACAGAAACCGGATGAGGGTCGTCAGGCGGTAGAACGTCTTTTACGACGCGATAAAGTGGATTTAATGACGGGGATGGTGTTCTCCAATGTGCTCTTGCCCGTGATGCCGCGCATTTTAGGTAATGACACCATTTATGTTTCTACCAATACAGGGCCGGCAGATTATGCCGGAGAAAAATGTCATCCTAATTTCTTTACGGTGTCATGGCAAAATGAAGACATTCCTGCGGCCATGGGTAAGTTTATGGTCGAGGCAGACTATAAAAAAGTCTTTTTAATCGCGCCTAATTACCCAGGTGGTCGTGAAAGTATTGATGGTTTTAAGCGTGAGTTTAGCGGTGAAATTGCCGATGAGGCGTATGTAAAAATCGGTCAATTGGATTTTGCGACTGAAATTGCTTTAATTCGTGCCTCTGGTGCTGATGCTGTGTTCTTTTTCTTGCCGGGCGGGATGGGAGTAAGCTTTATTAAGCAATTGGTTAGCTCGGGTCTAAACCAACAAGTGGATATTTATACGCCGGGTTTTTCAGCGGATCAAGACACCATTCAAGCCGTGGGTGAGCCCATGGTTGGCATGCGTAACGCAGCCCAATGGTCGCCTGACCTAGACAATGCGGCCAACCAACAGTTTGTTAAAGCCTTCCAAGAGCAGTATGGACGTTTGCCCTCTATGTATGCAGCGCAAGGTTATGATGCCGCTCGTTTGATTGATACGGCTATTAAAAACTTAAATGGTGATTTTTCTGATAAGGAAAAATTAAGAGCAGAAATCAAAAAAGCCGAGTTTGAATCGGTTCGAGG
>CANROS010000057.1 GCA_947632305.1 uncultured Paenalcaligenes sp.
CGCCAAGGCGCCGAAGCCATTTTGCAACTCGTCACCCAACATACGGGGCCAGCGGCAGACAATGCTTTTCTATTTCAACTCCCTCGATTAGATCGAGGCACTCGCTCCTCCAAATGGGCCAAAGCTTTAGAAAGTCAAAGCCAATGGCTAGAAGTGCCAACGGTTAATAAAAACCAACTGCCTAACTGGTTACAACAGCGCGCCCAAAAAAACCAGCAACGTTTTGATACCGAGGCCCTGCATTGGTTTAGCCAACAAGTCGAAGGTAATCTACTCGCAGCCCACCAAGAAATTCAAAAAATGGCGCTGCTTTACCCTGAAGGCACCCTAGATCTCAGCCAAGTCCAAGCTGCAGTTTTAAATGTAGCTCGCTATAATGTCTTTGACTTACGTGAAGCCATGCTGCTTGGTGATGCCAAACGCGCCCTCACCATCTTGCATGGCCTACGTGGCGAAGGGGAAGCCCTCCCTCTGGTCTTGTGGGCCATAGGCGATGAAATTCGATTATTAGCCGCTTTCTCTGCCATCCAACAAAGTGGCGGCAACCTCCAGCAAGCCTTACGCGCCCAACGCATTTTTGGCCCGCGCGAACAACAACTGATGCGTTGTCTACAACGCATCCCACCCCAAGTTTGGCCAGCAGCAGTACGACATGCTCACGAAGTAGACCAAATCATCAAAGGTCTTTCTGTACCTGGCTGCTTAGAAAACCCTTGGGAAGAAGCCGCTCGTTTGTGCTTACGCATTGCCTTAGCCCCTTAGGTTTAGGCGTTTTTACTACTCGTTTTCTATAGAATGCTATGACCGAACAGAATCAAGATCAATTAACTCAAGACATGCTGCTCATGGGCCAACAAGCTCGCGCAGCCTCTCGTATTATTCGCAATGCCTCAGACGCTCAAAAGTCCAAAGCCTTATTGGCGATGGCTGAGCTACTCGAAACGAATAAAGCACACCTCCAAGCTGAAAACGCCAAAGACATCGAGGCGGCTGAAAAAAATGGCCTTGAGCCCGCGATGGTAGAGCGCCTTAAGTTATCTGATCAGGCCTTAAACACCATGGCCACTGGTTTACGTCAAATAGCCGCTATGCCAGACCCTGTTGGTTCTGTAGGCCCTACCACCAAACGCCCTAATGGCATGGATGTGGCCCAAATGCGAGTCCCATTAGGTGTGATTGGCATCATTTATGAATCACGTCCTAATGTCACCATTGATGCAGCGGCTTTGTGTCTAAAGTCCGGCAATGCCACGATATTACGCGGCGGTAGCGAAGCCTTCCATTCCAATCAGGCACTGGGGCAAATCATTCAACAAGGCCTAGCGGCGGCCGATTTACCCGAGCATGCGGTACAAGTCGTTGCCACGACGGATCGCAATGCCGTTGGCCTCCTCATCACGATGACTGACTACGTCGATGTGATTGTGCCCCGTGGCGGCAAAGGCTTGATTGCACGTCTCACCGCAGACGCTAAAGTGCCTCTAATTAAACATTTAGATGGCAATTGCCACATCTACATAGACAAAGATGCCAACGTAGAAAAAGCCCAACGTATTGCCATTAATGCCAAAACATACCGATACGGTATTTGCGGCACCATGGAAACCTTGTTAGTCCATCATGAAATCGCCCCTGCTGTGCTCCCAGAGCTTGCTAAGACGCTGCAAGACATGCAAGTAGAACTACGTGGCTGCGAGCGCACTCGCGCTCTGATCAGCGGCGTGAATCCCGCCGAAGACCTCGACTGGGAAACCGAATACTTGGCCCCTATTTTGGCCATCCGTATCGTCAGCCACCTAGACGAGGCCATGGACCATATAGAAAAATACAGCTCAGAACACACTGAATCCATCGTGACAGAAAACCTAACCACTGCACGGCGCTTTCAACGTGAAGTCGACTCTAGCTCCGTGTATATCAATTTGCCTACCTGCTTTGCAGACGGCTTTGAATATGGCTTAGGTGCCGAAATTGGCATTTCCACCAATCGCTTGCATGCGCGTGGCCCAGTAGGTCTAGAGGGCCTTACTACCCAAAAGTGGGTTCTGACGGGTGACGCCCAATTGCGTGGTCAAAAATAATGGCCTATCTTTGGGTTAAGGTATTTCATATCTTGATGGTGACATCGTGGTTTGCTGGGCTGTTTTATCTACCCCGGCTCTACGTCAATTTGGCTCAAAACTCCGATGCCACCACCCAAGAGGTTTTAATCGGCATGGCTCAACGCCTGTTCCGCTTTATGAAGCCTCTAGCTGTACTCACTGTGATTACAGGACTCATCCTGTATCTATTCTTTGGGGTAGGCAAAGGCATGGTCTGGATCCATGTCAAACTTGTTTTAGTCTTCGCATTACTGGTGTATCACTGGTATTGCGGTCGTATTCTCCAACACTTTAAATCTGGCACCAATACTAAAACCCATGTGTATTACCGTTGGTTCAATGAAATTCCGGTACTGCTGCTTTTACTGGTGTTGATTCTTGTCGTCATTAAACCCTTTTAACTTGTATGACCTCTACCCCTAAAAAAACGCTGACCCTCAAGCAAAAACCGCGCACAACCGACGGCACTGTCACTGAGCGCCAGCGTTCTGGTGCTCGCGCTCGTCAGGCTCAGCAAATGCAGCGTTTGCGTGAGGATGCTACCCCCTCCCCAGAGGCAGCAGCCCCCAAAGCAGAACGCTCACGACCCAAACCTAAACTAGCCGCTCAGCCTAAAAAAGCGCCTAGTGGTTATGCTAGCCCTTCTAGCAAACCAGCCCGCCCGCCGGCTCCAAAGCGCCATCACATCGAAGGTCCTAAAATACAGGCTAAATTTTCTGCTCAGCGTAGCGATGAATTTGTCATTTTTGCCCCTTGCCCTCTGGGCCTCGAAGAAGCCCTAGCCACCGAGCTAATCGCCTTAGGTTTTGCCCAAGTCAGTCAAGGCCGCGCAGGCTGCCACTTTATGGCTGATTGGCAAGGCGTATTACGCGCCAACCTCTATTCCCGTTTAGCCACGCGGATTTTAGTCCAAATGTCTTTTGCTAAAATCCAAAACGAAGACGAACTCTACGAGCTGGCTTATCAGACGCCTTGGGAAAACTGGTTCGGCGCCGAGCAAACATTACGTGTTGATACCTCGGCCATTCGAAGCCCTTTTCAAAGCCTACAATATGCAAATCTGCGCGTAAAAGACGCCATCTGTGATCGCTTGCGTGATCGTGAAGGCGCTCGCCCAGATATAGACACCGTGCGCCCCGATGCCAAGGTACATGTGTTTTTGAACGAAGACTCTGCTACGCTCTATATAGACAGCTCCGGAGAGTCCCTATTCAAACGCGGCTGGCGTTATGACAAAGGCGAGGCGCCACTGCGTGAAAACCTAGCGTCAGGGCTATTAGCCTTAGCCGACTGGGACCCCAACTCGCCTCTTATAGACCCATTTTGTGGTAGTGGTACCATTTTAATTGAAGCGGCTTGGATTGCTCTAGGAGCGCCCCCCGGTATTTGGCGTCCTTTTCACTTTGAACGCCTACGTCACCATGACGCCCGCGCTTGGCAAGACCTAAAAGCAGAAGCCCATGCCAATATCTCTACGACAATCGAAGTACCGCTTATTGGCAGTGACCTAAACCCCGCCGCCATTCAAGCAGCTCGTTCAAATATGGCTCGCGCCCATTTACCTGCTGATACCATCCGTTTTGAGGTCTGCAACGCCTTAGATATTCAACCCGTAGCAGCCCAAGGCTGGATTGTCACCAACCCTCCTTACGGCGAGCGTTTGGACGACACCGACACCGAGTTCTGGTCTGACTGGGCTGCCCATCTAAAGCGTAATTTCTCTGGCTGGAGCGTCAATGTCATTACCAGCGATTTAGAGATCCCCTCCAAACTACGTCTCAAACCCAATCGCCGTTTCCCTCTATATAACGGTCCGCTTGACTGCCGACTCTTTAACTTTCAAATGGTGGCTGCAAGCAACAGATAACCCACAACAGCAGCCAAAGGCTTGATTTAATAAGGGTTAACCCCTAGAATAAGGGTTAATCCTCATTTAAATTCGTGTGGTTATTATGTACCAACAGCAAACTCATGATATGTTATTAACAGACGATTTAGAGCGTCGTCTAATCAAACATGCGGTAGAGCAACAAGAGCGTCTGCGCCCTTGGTTAATGCTTAAAGCATGGTTTAAGCAACTTTCTGCTTAATTCATTTGTAGTAGTAAATCTCCTTTAGGCTTCAGCGGTCTCTTTAGGAGCTAGTCTCTCCTCCTAGCACCTCAAACAACGCGATTTCGATTATAATTTCGCCATGTCTGCTGAAGCTTTTTTCCCCCTCCCTACTCCCTCGCGTTGGCGCCGCTTTTTGTGCATGATGTACGAAGGCATATTGCTATTTGGCATTGTATTTGGCGTCTTACTCGTGTTTGATTTTTTAACACAAAGTCGACACGCTCTCTTTTTACGCGATGCTCGTCAAGTCATTTTATTTCTTAGCATAGGCCTGTACTTTCTCTTGAGCTGGCGTCGTGCCGGGCAAACCTTGCCCATGAAAACTTGGCACATGCGACTACAAATGGCTGATGGCACCAAGCCCAGTTGGGCTCGATGTTTTTATCGCTATTTACTCATGTGGCTGGTGCCATTATTTGCTGCCTTTCTCATTCAAGTTGCTGCCGCTACCACGGGTCAAGCAGGCTTAAACCTATTGATCATTTGCACTCCGCTGACTCTATTTATCTGGACTTGGTTCGATAAAGACCAACTCTTTTTGCATGATAGGCTCGCCGGGACTCGAATTGTGGATCTTCGTCCCCATATAAAGAAATAACATTCTTTTTTCGCTACACTCATGACAGATCAACTTAATAAATATCTTTTTGCTGACCAACTCACCCGAGCTCAAACCGTAGAGCTTAATAGTGCCTGGCAAACTGGACTAGAGCATCAACACTATCCAGCTTGCGTGCGCAACTTATTAGGCGAACTGGCGGCGGCAGCTGTGCTCTTGGCTGGTAACTTAAAACTTGATGGCTCTTTGGTCTTACAGGCCCAAGGTGACGGTCCCATTGCACTGATGGTAGTTGAATGTACCTCTGATTTTAAAATCCGTGCTACGGCCACGCTACGCGAAGACGCCGTCATCGACGAAGACGCCGACCTACAAAGCCTGCTAAACACCTATGACAACGGCCGCTTTATTGTCGTACTAGAACCCAAATCAGGTTCTGATCTAAAACCCTACCAAGGCATCGTCCCACTACAGGGCAAAAACTTGGCCGAGGTCTTAGAAAACTATATGAAGCATTCTGAGCAACTAGATACCAAAATCTTCTTGGCCGCAAATGGCGAAAAAGCCAATGGTTTACTGTTGCAACGCTTACCAGGTACTGGCGGCTCCATTGAAGGCACTGACGCCCCCGAGGAACCCAGCTGGGATCGTGCCAAACAATTAGCTGAAACCGTCAAAAATGACGAGCTCTTAACGCTGCCTGCGCCCGAATTAATTCATCGTTTATTTTGGCAAGAAGACCTGCTGCAGCTAGAGCCCACCACCTTGAGCTGGCATTGTCCTTGTACACGAGAGCGTGTGGCCGACATGCTGCGCATGCTTGGTCGTGAAGAAATTGAAACCATTCTCAGCGAACAAGAACGCATAGAGGTCGCTTGCAACTTTTGCGGCAAACCCTATCAGTTTGATGCCGTAGATAGCGCTCAGCTTTTTATTCCCTCTAGCGATCAACCTGAAGCCAAAAACACCCTTCATTAAAGCTGGCTCGCATTCAACCCCAAAAACACGCGACCCAAATACTGCTTTAACAAGGACAAAACCAGCTGTACGTACTAGTCACAGCTGGTTTTTTCACACTCAAGCCAGCACACTCTGGCTATGGCTTTACTTTCTACCCAGCCCCAAACAGGTTCTAGCCTGATCGAACACACCCTAAGCATTCTACTGTTTTGTTTAATTTGCTTAGGGATGATTGAGAGTGCCCATTGGCTAATTTTACGTCAGGCCTTAAATAGTGCCTTATTAGATACGGCTCGTATTGCCGTCACTCAACAAGCGCACCCTCTGGTAATTGAAACGGCTTTTAAAGAGCAACTCCAACGCTTAGCGGCCTTTAGCTTTAAAGCAGATCAGCATTATTGGTCTATTCAGCATCAGACGCTAGCTCCTGCCTCTGGGGCGGTGCAGCATAGCTATCAAGCCTTACAGTATCTGCAGGGAAACGCCACTATTTTTGACCAAAACACCTTAGCGCTGCGTTTAACCTATGGCCATCCGCCCTTAACGCCCTTAGTCAAAACGGTCATACAACACAGTTACTACTGGCTAAAGCCGCCCCATGCCGAGCTAGCGCAACGTGGCTTGATTCCTATAGTGACTGAAGTACACCTAAGTATGCAATCCGATCAAAATCAACCTGTAACCGGACACATAGAACCCAAAAATTGGCAATCACCCCAATTTAATACGGCAGCTAAACCACTTAATTTTAGTTCTTTATTATGGTCAGCGACCCAACCGCTACATTTACAACCTTGGCAACCTACTCCCCCTTTAGCCGCACCAACGGACCCAGGCTGCGCTGAGGGTTATTGTTGTGGCCCACTTTTTTGATTGGCACCTAAGATTTGTACAAATAGCTCGCCCTCTTTGATCATGCCTTGTTCGAAGCGCGCTACCTCTTCTATGGCAGAAGTGCCCTCGCGTAAGTCATGGACCTCTGCGGCCATGGCATTATTACGCACTAGGGAAGCGTCGTTGAGCTCTTGCTGTGCGGTTATTTTTGTTTGGAGCTCGGCGATGCGTGTGACACCATTATCCCCAAGCCATAGCTCATAATTAAAATAGAACAACAAGCCCAGCAGAAAAAGAAAAATCAAGCGCATGATTAGCTACAACAAAGGGCTTAGCCCACACCGGCTAAGCCCTTTGCCTCAACCCCTATTAGCGTAAGTTAAAAAAAGCGTCGCGACCTGGGTAAGAGGCCACGCCGGATAGCTCTTCTTCGATACGTAATAACTGGTTGTATTTAGCCATGCGATCAGAGCGAGATAAAGAACCCGTTTTGATTTGCATTGCATTCGTCGCTACCGCAATATCAGCAATAGTCGAGTCTTCGGTTTCGCCAGAGCGATGGGAAATAACTGAGGTATAACCATAACGTTTTGCCAACTCAATGGCAGCAAAGGTCTCAGTCAACGTACCAATTTGGTTGATTTTGATGAGGATGGAGTTACCCACGCCACGATCAATGCCTTCACGTAAAATCTTTGTGTTGGTCACGAAGAGGTCATCACCCACCAATTGAACTTTTTTACCTAAACGATCTGTCAAGATTTTCCAACCGTCCCAATCGTCTTCGGCCATGCCGTCTTCGATAGAAATGATGGGGTACTTATCGCACCAGCTTTCAAGCAAATCAACCAATTGGTTTGCATTTAAGCTAATGCCACCCTCGCCCTCTAGGTGGTAAAGACCGTCGCGGTAAAACTCGGAGCTGGCGCAATCCAAAGCCAACGCAATTTGAGTGCCCGCCTCGTAACCTGCTTTGTCGATGGCTTGAAGGATTAGCTGAATAGCGGCTTCGTGATTGGCTACGTTAGGGGCAAAACCACCTTCGTCACCGACTGCGGTAGACATGCCTTGAGCGTGAATCAGGTCTTTTAGGGCGTGGAAGACTTCGGCACCCATACGCAAGGCTTCGCGGAAGCTCTTGGCACCAATAGGCATGATCATGAACTCTTGCATGTCTAAGGTGTTGTTAGCGTGTGCGCCACCGTTGATCACGTTCATCATGGGCACGGGCATTTGCATGGCTGCGCTGCCACCAAAATAGCGGTACAAAGACAAACCACAATCATCTGCAGCGGCACGCGCTACTGCCATGCTAACCGCTAACATCGCGTTCGCACCTAAACGGCTTTTTTCTTCGGTGCCATCCAAATCCAACAAGGTTTGGTCAATGAAGTTTTGCTCTTGGGCGTCTAAGCCAATTAGAGCTTCAGCGATATCACTGTTAATATTTTCTACGGCGCGTAATACGCCTTTGCCCAAGTAACGACTGGCATCGCCATCTCGTAATTCTAGGGCTTCGCGGGTACCAGTAGAGGCTCCGGAAGGTACAGAAGCACGTCCCATCGCACCAGACTCTAACAACACATCACACTCAACCGTGGGATTGCCACGCGAGTCTAAGATTTCGCGACCAATAATATCTACAATAGCACTCATGAAATGTAGTCCTTGCTGTACAGCACTAACGCTAATAAATTGAAAACGTAATAAATACGTTTATGAAATAAAATTGCCCCTATTGTACAACTAGCCTTCGTAAATAGCAGCGTTATCCCAGTAGCCCGGGCGCTTTTACGATGGAATCAATTTCCTTTAGGCTGCGTAACAATTGAGCCATTTGATCCAAACGGACGGCATTAGGGCCATCAGATAATGCTTTGGCAGGATCAGGGTGAGTTTCCATAAACAAGCCTGAGATTCCGGCAGCGACTGCAGCCCGGGCTAGCACAGGGACAAATTCGCTTTGTCCACCTGACTTATCCCCCTGACCGCCCGGCAACTGCACCGAATGCGTGGCATCAAACACAACAGGGCATTGGGTTTCACGCATAATGGCTAAGGAGCGCATATCGGAAACTAAGTTGTTATAACCAAACGAAGCCCCACGCTCACACACCAAGATAGTATCGCCATCGCCACCTGCCTCTAGGGCTGCTGCACGGGCTTTATCTACCACGTTTTGCATATCTTGCGGCGCTAGAAACTGGCCCTTTTTGATATTAACGGGCTTCAGTGTCGCGGCACAGGCTTGAATAAAATCAGTCTGCCTACATAAAAAAGCAGGCGTTTGCAAAACATCCACAACGGCGGCGACATCATCGACCTGCTCTTTTTCATGGACGTCAGTTAATACAGGAACCCCAAAATGCTCTCGCACATCGATTAGGATCTGTAGACCTTCAAGCATACCGGGACCACGATAAGAAGCCCCCGAACTGCGATTTGCTTTATCAAATGAACTTTTATAGATAAAAGGAATACCTAGTTCATCGGTGATTTCTTTGAGGTAACCTGCTGTATCAAAAGCCATCTGACGCGACTCGATCACGCAGGGCCCTGCAATCAGAAAAAAGGGTTGATCTATACCAACCTTGAAACCACATAATTCCATCGTCACTCTCACAAAAACATGCACCGGGTTAGCGGTGCATGATGAAACGATTAAGATTTGGCTTTATGGGCAAGCGCTGCTTGGATATAGCTAATAAACAGAGGATGCCCATCACGCGGAGTCGAAGTGAACTCGGGATGGAACTGCACGCCCATAAACCAAGGATGTGTGCTGGAGGGTAGCTCCATGATCTCCGGCAAGCTTTCGTTAGGGGTGCGTGCGCTGATGACCAAACCGGCTTCTTCTAGGCGTGGCACGTATACGTTATTGACCTCAAAACGATGACGGTGACGCTCGTTAACTACTGGGCCATAAATTTCGTAAGCACGCGTGCCCTCTTTAACGGGGCACTCTTGGGCGCCTTTGCGCATGGTGCCACCTAAGTCTTCATCGCCCGTGCGGTGCTCTACACGCCCTTCGCGATCTTTCCATTCGGTGATCAAAGCCACCACAGGATGCGCTGCAGACGGATCGAACTCAGTGCTGTTCGCCCCACCCAAACCGGCCACATGACGAGCAAACTCGATTACCGCCAACTGCATACCCAAACAAATACCTAAATACGGTACGTTGTTTTCACGGGCATAACGTACGGCTTGGATTTTGCCTTCGGTACCACGTTTACCAAAACCACCTGGAACCAAAATAGCATCAAAGCCTTCGAGGCAACCTGGGCCATTGGTTTCAATGTCCTCAGAGTCAATGTATTCGATTTTTACCGCTGTTTCGGTATGAATACCCGCATGAGTCAAGGCTTCAGACAAGGACTTGTAGGACTCAGTGAGATCTACGTATTTACCCACCATCGCAATCCGCACTTGGTGTCGTGGGTTTTTCAAGGTATGTACTAAGCGATCCCACATGCTGAGATCTGCCGGAGGTGGCGATAAGGCCAAGGCATCACAAACTAAATTATCTAAGCCTTGGCTATGCAACATAGCCGGTATCTCATAAATTGATTCTGCGTCTTTAACGGAAATAACCGCATCCAAGGGTACGCTAGAGAACATAGAGATTTTAGCGCGCTCGTCGTCAGGAATTTCACGATCGGCACGACATAAAATAGCATCTGGGTACAAACCGATTTCACGCAGTTTTTGCACAGAGTGCTGCGTAGGTTTGGTTTTAAGCTCTCCAGCTGACGGAATAAAAGGCACCAAGGTCAAATGAACCAGCGCCGTATTATTACGCCCTAAACGCAAGCGCATCTGACGAATGGACTCAAGAAACGGTAAGGACTCGATGTCGCCTACAGTACCACCAATTTCTACGATGGCCACATCGGCCTCGCCATTAAAGGCGGCTTTAGCACCACGAGCAATGGAATCTTGGATCTCGTTGGTGATGTGGGGAATAACCTGTACGGTCTTACCTTGGTAGTCTCCCCGACGCTCTTTGCGCAATACCGTTTCATAAATTTGACCGGTAGTGAAGTTATTGAGCTTGCGCATGCGCGTTGTGATATAACGCTCGTAGTGACCTAAATCTAAGTCCGTTTCAGCACCGTCTTCGGTAACAAAGACTTCACCATGCTGAAAAGGGCTCATGGTGCCTGGATCCACGTTAATGTAGGGATCAAGCTTTAACATGGTCACGCGCAAACCACGGGACTCAAGAATAGCGGCAAGGGAGGCAGCCGCAATACCTTTACCTAAGGAGGAGACAACACCTCCGGTAACAAATACGTATTTGGTGGTCATTGTGAATAGCAATCCTGACTTAAATCAGGCTAGAACTGGAAATTTGAATTATAACGGTTAGACCGACCTAGTTGGAACAATTTGTTGTTGCCAAAGGTTCTGTGGTGCGAGCTAACCATCCCAAAGCCTCCCCTTTCAAACGGGGTGACAAGCGTTCAAATACCTGATGATGGTATTGATTCAGCCACGCCACCTCTGAGGAGTTTAATAAAGTCGTATCAATACAACGGGTATCTATAGGACACAGAGTCAGAGTTTCAAACGCATAGAGCTCGGCAAATTCGTTGTGTAAATGCTCCACACAGACGATTAAGTTTTCAATCCGGATCCCCCACTGCCCAGCTCGGTACACGCCGGGCTCGTTGGAAGTAATCATGCCCGGCAATAACGCTTGGGGCTGACTACCAGGCCGCGTACGCCAAGAAATAGACTGAGGGCCTTCGTGCACATTCATAAAATACCCCACCCCATGCCCAGTCCCATGACCAAAGTCTAAGCCCGCCTGCCATAAAGGCATACGAGCCACCACATCAAGCTGCTGTCCGCTCAGGCCTTTAGCAAAAACAGCCTGCGACAAGGCAATCATGCCCTTGAGCACCAAAGTGTAGTCTCGTTTTTGCTCAGCACTGGGCGTACCTATGGGGATAACACGCGTAATATCTGTGGTGCCACCTAAGTACTGCCCCCCCGAATCAATTAAAAGCAAGCCATTGCCCTGGATAGAGGCATAGGAGTCAGCGGTAGCCTGATAATGCGGCATAGCGCCATTAGGCCCAAAAGCCGCAATGGTATTGAAGCTAGGGGACACAAAATGAGGCTGACGAGCCCGGGCAGCGGTTAGATGCTGATCGACCTCGAGTTCGGTGATGGGACGCTGTTGAATGGTTTGCTCAAACCACGCAAAAAACTCACACAAAGCGACTCCGTCTGCTTCCATCGTATCACGTACATGCTGAATTTCGGCGGCTGTTTTACACGCTTTAAGCAAAGTGGCAGGGTTTGGTGCTTCGACCAAGTCAACTTGAGCCGCAGCGGCCAGCGTGCCTACGGTGACCGCCTGCGGCGCCACTAATAAAGACGAGGAATGAGGCAAGGCCCCCAAAGCCAACGCCAGTTGCTCGTAGGGCAAAATCGTAATGTGATGCTGCGCCAAATAACCCCGCACTGCCTCTGACAGCTTTGACTCGTCCACAAACAACACTGCTTGATCTAATAGAATCAAAGCATGCGCCAAAAACACAGGGTTATATTCCACATCGCTACCCCGCAAATTAAATAGCCAAGCAATATCATCCAAGCTAGATAATAGGTGCGCCGTCGCTCCTAATTCCTGCATACGGCGTTGTACCGCTTGCACATTCTCTGTCAGGCTACGCTGACAAAACGGTGCGGTGTGCTGATAAATAGGAGCCTGGGGTAAAGCGGGGCGTTCGGCCCAAATTAAAGCCAATAAGTCTTTGTTTTCATCCAGCACTAAGCCCTGCTGTTGGGCCATCTCCTGCCATGTACGAGCCTGAGCTAGCGGCATGACCTGCCCATCATAAGCCACCACCTGCCCTGCAGTAAGGTGCGCAGCCACCCACTCTTTCATTTCTGGCGTCTCTGGCGCACCCCAACGCATCAACTCAAAGCCCGAGTCTTTCAGCCCCGCTTCAGCCTGTACCCAATAACGGCTATCTGTCCAGAGCCCAGCAAAATCAGCGGTAACAACCAAAGAGCCAGCCGAACCCGTAAAACCACTAAGCCAAGCTCGACCTTGGTAATGCTCTGGCAAATACTCTGACAAATGTGGGTCAGAGCTTAAAACCACATAAGCGTCCACCCCAGCCTGCTGCATAACGTGACGTAACTGCTGTAAACGAGAGGAATAAACAGACATAAAAAGACTCTTAAAAACAAACAGGCACGCCAAGTAACGTGCCTGCTGTATGGGTTGTGTATATGTAAACTACGCCACAGCCGAAAGATCCAGTGTGACACCTGATTTTGCTTGGATTTCTGCGGCGCTCACCCCATCAGCTAACTCTAAGACCCTAAGGCCTGAATCCGTGACTTCGAGTACGCCTAAATCCGTGATAATGAGGTCTACCACGCCCACGCCAGTTAAAGGCAAAGAACACTCTGGCAAGAGTTTCATAGACTCGGTGCCGTCTTTGGAGCGCGCCACGTGATCCATAAGAATCACCACTCGGCCTACCCCAGCCACTAAGTCCATGGCGCCACCCATGCCTTTGACCATTTTCCCTGGAATCATCCAATTGGCAAGATCGCCCTTTTCGGAAACTTGCATCGCCCCCAAAATAGCTAAGTTAATTTTACCACCACGGATCATGCCAAACGAATCCGCAGAAGAAAAAAAGGAAGACCCCGGTAAAGTTGTGACGGTTTGCTTGCCGGCATTAATCAAATCAGGATCGACCTCCTCCTCGGTAGGAAAAGGCCCTATGCCTAATAATCCATTTTCAGATTGCAACCAAACCTGCACGCCCTCAGGCACATGATTGGCTACCAAAGTAGGCATCCCTATCCCTAAGTTAACGTAAAAACCATTTTGTAATTCTTGGGCGGCACGTGCTGCCATTTGATCTCTAGTCCAAGCCATGTTTGTCTCCTAACGTGTGGTGCGCTGTTCGATGCGTTTTTCTGGGTTTTCATTCAACACAATACGGTGAATAAAAATACCAGGCAAATGGATATAGTCAGGGTCCAACTCACCCACCTCAACGATCTTTTCCACCTCAACTACCGTGACTTGGCCTGCTTGGGCAACATTGGGATTAAAGTTACGTGCTGTTTTATGGAAAATCAAATTACCACTGCGATCCGCTATGTGCGCCTTAATTAAAGAGACGTCCGGTTGAATGGCTCGCTCCATGACGTATTGCTTGCCATCAAATTCACGCACCTCTTTGCCTTCGGCGACTAACGTGCCCACCCCAGTTGCGGTAAAAAAGGCGGGGATTCCTGCCCCGCCCGCCCGCAGCCGCTCGGCCAACGTGCCCTGAGGGGTAAACTCTAGTTCTAGCTCGCCCGCTAAGTACTGCCGCTCAAACTCTTTGTTTTCGCCCACATAAGAGGAAATCATTTTCTTAATTTGGCGGGTTTCTAACAACAAACCCAAACCAAACCCATCTACACCGGCGTTATTACTGACGCAGGTTAAGTGTTTTACGCCTGAATCTCGTAAGGCAGTGATCAACACCTCGGGAATCCCGCATAAACCAAACCCACCGACACCAATGGTTTGCCCATCTGCTACTAAGCCTTCGAGTGCCTCAGTCGCGCTGGCATAGACCTTATTCATCATGTCTGCTCCTTTATAAAT
>CANROS010000058.1 GCA_947632305.1 uncultured Paenalcaligenes sp.
TTTGATCTACGTACACCAAATACTGTGCCGTGACCTGCGCCATAGGAATATCCAGTACATCTAAGTTTTGCTTGCGGATTAAATACAACAGTAAATCTAAAGGCCCCTCAAAACTATGCAAAATGACTTCTAGGGCTTGAGGCGGTATGTAGAGATCCTGAGGCAAAGCAAACAGAGGTTCGCCATACAGACGCGCAAAAGCCTCCTTTGAGTCCAAGGAAGCTTCGGCTTCAATAACAGAGGTGTTCAATTCGTTGTCCACCCCTTAAAACAACAGGTTGCCTTAGATATTGTCGTAATACACATAAGGGGCTTGCGGCACTTTGGAGGCCTTGTAGCCCTCTTGGGCCTCGGCATCGATGGATTTGTCCCATAAGCGCCCGCGGCCTTCGCGTTGTTTGGCTTCGGTGTCAGGTTGCTGTTTTTTGAAACTGTTGAGGAACTGAGTTACATCAGATTCGTAATTCTTTGCCATAATGAGGTGTAAAGAAAAAATTGAACATATGTACAGTGTACTGCAATCTTATGCCAACCGAACAGCTCCCTTCAAAAAGCCTCCCCGAATTATCCGCCCGTGAACGCCAAGCGATTCGCATCATCCCCTACATCATTGGTTGCGCCTTATTTATGCAAATGCTTGATGCCACAGTAGTGGCAACGGCTTTGCCCATGATGGCTCATGCCTTAGGCACCGATGTAATCCGCATGAACACCATCATCACCAGCTATTTACTAGCCGTAGCGGTCTTTGTACCCATCAGCGGCTGGGCTGCCGATCGTTTTGGCGCCAGGCGAATCTTTGTCTCAGCCGTTTTACTATTTACGCTTAGCTCAGTCGCATGTGCCGCGTCACAAACACTGGATCAATTGATTGTTGCGCGGATTTTTCAGGGCATGGCTGGGGCCATGATGGTGCCCGTAGGGCGTATTATTATGCTGCGCCGCGTGCCCAAGGACCAACTATTAAGCGCGATGGCGGTGCTAAGTCTACCGGCATTATTAGGCCCCATCATTGGCCCGCCTGTAGGTGGTTTTTTTGTTACCTACATGTCGTGGCATTGGATTTTTTTAATTAATGTGCCTGTGGGCATGTTAGGGATCGCACTGATATTTAAATTTATTCGAGCCGATGTATTAGGCGACAAGCCACCTCTGGATTGGTTTGGCTTTATCCTAAGCGCCACGGCTTTAGCGTGTTTGGTCATTAGCTTTGAATCCTTTGGCCACAGCGAACTCAGCGCAAAACATTTAGCTATCTTACTGGGCACAGGACTAATCACTGGCCTCTGGTATATATGGCATGCCCAACAAACAGCCTTTCCCATCATTGATCTGTCGTTATTGCGGACCCGTAGTTTTTCCGTCTCCATTTTGGGCGGGAATCTGTGCCGTTTTTCTTTGGGCGCCGTGCCATTTATGCTGGCTATCTTATTGCAGATAGGCTTTGGATTAAGCCCCATGACAGCCGGCTTAGTCACCTTTACCAGTGCCGTAGGCGCTTTGGTGATCAAACCCTTGGCCCCCACCATTATCCGGCGCTTTGGTTACCGCAATGTACTGATGTACAACGCCCTACTGACAGGATTTTTTATTGCGGTGTGTGCCGTGTTTACCGAGCAAACCCCGCTGTGGGCTATTTCATTGGTGCTAGCCATTGGCGGCGTATTTCGCTCCTTGCAGTTCACTGCGGTTAACACGCTTACCTACGTAGACCTAGAGTCCAATGACATGAGTCGAGCCAGTTCGTTTGCGGCTATGGCACAGCAGTTAGGCATTAGTCTAGGCGTAGCCTGCGCTGCCATTACCTTAAATATCAGTATGCAACTACACGGCCAAACAGCGGTGCAACAAAATGACTTGTTTTGGGGTTTTCTGGTGATGGGAACACTCACGGCTTTGTCTTTCTTTTCTTTCCGTCGATTATCGGTGGACAACAAGCCTTTTACAGCCTCAACCGAAAAAGAGTAAAATCAGGCAAATTTTATTTAATATTCGCTAATTTCTCTTAAAAATAGCCAAAAGGAAGAAAAATGTCTACGCTCCCAGCATGCCCCCAATGTGGTATGGAACACACCTACCCCGATCAAGAGCTCTATATTTGCCCTGATTGCGCCCACGAGTGGCCCATTCAAGCTGAAAATAGCGATGACGAAGCCCCTGTGGTCCGTGACAGCAACGGCACCCCCTTGCAGGACGGTGATGATGTGTTGCTGATCAAAGACCTCAAAGTCAAAGGCTCTTCTACCAACTTGAAAAAAGGCACCAAAGTCCGAGGGATCCGCATTATTGAAGGCGATCACGACATTGCCTGCCGTATCAACGGCACGCCCTACGAGCTGAAATCAGAATTTTTGAAAAAAGCGTAGTCATCACAGCTCCTCCGTTGGTAGGAGCAAACCAGATCTGCGATGTAATTGGCCTCGGCTGTAGGAACAAGCCATGCCTGCGATGAGGTCGGGGGCATAGCCCCCTTCCTACAAAAACGTGCTGGAATTGCGGGTATCTAAATTAAGGGTGGCTGCCGCAGACCAAACACTGTGGGTCTTTGCGGAAACGAACGGTGTGCCATTGCATGGTTAACGCATCTACGCTTAACAAACGCCCCACCAAAGGCTCCCCAAAGCCCCCTAGCACTTTTAAAGCCTCTGCAGCCTGTATACAGCCCACCATCCCCACCAAAGGCCCTAGCACCCCTGTGGTAGCACAGCGCAATTCTTGGACATCATCGGCTTCGGGAAATAAACAGTGATAGCAGGGTGCCTGATCATCACGCAGATCATACACACTAATTTGACCTGAAAAACGAATGCCCGCACCTGAGACGATGGGCACCCGATGACGCACCGCAGCGCGATTAATCGCATGACGGGTAGCAAAGTTATCAGTGCAATCCAGCACCAAATCGTGCTGAGGCATCAGTCGGTCCAAATCCGCATCAGACAAACGTTGCGCTAAAGGCTCGATCTGAACCAAAGGATTTAACGCCTGCAAAGTCGTTTGACCTGACAGGGCTTTATTCACACCTACTCGATCTGAGGTATGCAAAATTTGACGCTGCAGATTGCTGAGATCGACCTCGTCATCATCCACCAACGTAAGATGGCCCACCCCTGCAGCCGCTAAATAATATGCCGCTGGCGACCCCAAACCGCCCGCCCCTACGATCAGGACTTTGGCGGCTGAGATTTTTTCTTGGGCCTCAATGCCATACTCGTCTAATAAAATATGACGAGCATAACGCATCAATTGTGCATCATCTAAAGACATACGACCTTTACTTTACTGAGCAGGTTGCACACCTTCAGGTGTGATACGGAAACGTTGCACTTTTTGGGTATTAGTCGTTGTTACTGGGCTTTTTTTTTCAGCCTCGGTCCCATCCACGTTTGCCTCAACCAGAGTGGGGTCATTTCGTTTAACGCTACGGCCCTCAAGATGGTTGATAGCCTGCATCAGCTGAAAATCGTCCTCGCCACCAAATTCAAACATTTTGGGGTCTTGTACATAGGTTTCATCAGCACCCAGTACGGATTCATCAGCCACGACCTCGTTATTTAGGTGACGCTGTAAATCGGCCTCGCGTGGAATACGGAATAAATTTCCGTTAGCGGTATCGTCCACATAAATATCTGGCTCTACCCCAGTAACCTGAATGGATTTACCGCTAGGCGTGTAATACAGCGCTGTCGTTAATTTAATACCTGACTCAGCACTAAGAGGCAGCACGCTTTGTACAGAACCTTTACCAAAACTACGTGTCCCCATCACGGTAGCGCGGCCATGGTCTTGCAAAGCACCCGCTACAATTTCTGAGGCAGAGGCCGAGCCGGCGTTAATCAAAACAACGGTAGGGATGTCTTTAAGCCAATCAAGCTGGGCCAGCGTCTGGCGTTCGTTGCTGCTGACTACTTGCGCCAACGGTTTAACGTAATATTCACGGTTTGCAGAAGGCACTCGACCTTTGGTGGAAACCACCAAGTCACCACTATTCAAGAAAGCGGACGACACGCCAATCGCACTGTCTAGCAGACCACCTGGGTCATTGCGTAAATCGAGCACCAACCCACGAGGTCTTTCACCTTCGCTAAGTGTTTGTAGCTGACGAATTAAATCAGCCGCAGTGCGTTCTTGGAATTGAGCAATACGCACATACAACAAATCATCGTCTAAGCGTTTGCCACGGATGCTTTGTACTTTAATGTGATCACGCACGATGGTGATCTCGAAGGGCTTTTGATCCCCACGTTGAATTTCCAGCATAATCGACGTATTGGGCTGCCCACGCATGAGTTTGACCGCCTCGTTTAACGGCATGTCTTTGGTTGCTTTGCCATCGATACCTACGATCACATCCCCCGCCAAAATACCAGCTTTAGCGGCTGGTGTGTCTTCGATAGGAGAAATAACAGTGGGATAGCCATTTTCGTGACCGATTTCAATACCTAAGCCCCCAAAACCACCCTGAGTCATGGACTCCATGTCTTTGAAGGCCTCGGCATCTAAATACGCCGAATGCGGGTCTAGCTCGTTAAATAGGCCTTTGATGGCCTCGTTGATTAGTGCTTCGTCTGCTAGTGGCTCTACATAGCTGCTTTTGATAGCAGAATACACATTGGCAAACTGTTGCAATTCGCGCAATGGTAATGGTTCGCCTCGTTGTGCGACGGCATTAATTGCCAAGCTCGCCAACACGCCCCCTAATCCACCTAGTACTAGTAATCCTATACGGTTTAGCCTACGAGTGCCCATGCACAAAGTCCTATTTATCAAAATTTAAGTCACGCCAATATATCGCACTATAGCGGAATTATAGACATTTCGCTCTTTAATTGCTTAGCCAAAGCTGTGGGTTTACGGGCTGACCATGATGGCGAATCTCTATATACACCCCTGGTTCGACCTGCCCCCCAGTCGCTCCGACCCGTGCAATGGCATCACCAGTCGCCACGATGTCTCCTACCTGTTTTAACACGCTTTGGTTGTTCCCATAAACACTTAGGAAACCTTCGCCATGATCCACGATCAGTAAATTGCCAAAACCGGACATCCAATTCGCAAAAACCACGCGTCCTGCTGCTATAGCTTTCACAGGTGTCCCTGCCGAAGCGCGCAAGACGATACCTCGCCAAGTCCCACCATCTGGCCGCTGCACGCCAAACATCCCTAATTGCTCACCACGCACAGGTGGGGGCAGCCCCTTTTGTAAACCGGCAAACCCGCCTGCAGGCTCAGAACGCTCCACGGGTTTGGGAGCCGCTTGCACGGGCGCAGGCGCGGGCTCGGCTAAAGCTGGCTGCGCTGGCGTATGCGCCAAAGCATGCCAACGTTCTTGTTCTTTGCGTGCTGTTTCGCGCTCGGCAGCTAACTGCTGATCCCGTTCCAACTGCGCTTGACGTAAGGCTGTCAGAGCCGCCTCGTCTTGATTTTGCTGGGCTTGCGCTTCGCGCTGTTGGCGTTGGGCCTCGGCTTGAGCCGCAGCGGCCAAACGTTGCTGCTCTGCGGCTAGAGCCTGCTGACGGCGTTCTTCTTCAAGACGTTTTTGCTCGGCTAAGCGCTGCGCTTCTTCAGCTTTACGTCGAGCCTCTTCAGCGCGTCTACGTTCCTCAGCCTGACGCCGCAGTTCGGCTTGATGCGCAATTTCTTGTTCTAAGCCGGTAATCAACTGCCCTAAACGCTCATCATTTTTAGAGAGTCGTTGGGCTTGTTGTTGTTGAGTATGCAGCTCAGATTCTATCTTTTTCAGCACCTGTTCACGCTCAGTCTGCTGTTCTATTAACTGTTGTTTTTGAGCTTCAGTTTTCTGTGCCAATTGAGTAAGTTCAGCCTCGTTTTTAAGCACAGCCGCCTTGAGTTGCTGCAGACGCTCTAGCCCTTGTTGTAGCTGACGCACTTGTTTTGCTTGAGCCTGATTGATGTATCCCAAATAACCCAGCTCACGCTGAATTTGCTGTGGATCTTGGCCAGATAACAAAGCCGACCACGGCGATAACCCATTGGCATATTGCGTGCGTAATTGCTCTGCCAACTGCTGACGCCCCACGTCTTGCTGTTGTTGTTGCTCTTCGATTTGGCGCTGCAAATCAGCCAAATGACGTTGGACTTGGGCCTGACGCTGTACTAAAGACTCTAGCTCGCGATCTGTAGTGGAAATACGCGTTTCCACATCGCGCAGCGCCTGAGCCGCATCTTTTTGATCTGATTGAGTGGTCTCAATGTGTTTTTGTAACTGCTGAATACGTTGCTGAAGCTCAGCACGTTGCTTTTGAGCTTCCGCTTGTTGCGCGCTCAGGTCGGTTTGCGCCCCCACCAACACAGGGGCCAAAGCCAACAGGCCACACACTAACCCTACCCGCGCAACTTTTTTCATAATACGCGTTATTTCGCTTTGCCTTGGTTCGCTACCTCAGCCATTTGAGCTTGGATCGCGTCTTCGTCACCCAAATAATAATGACGGATAGGCTTTAAGTTTTCATCCAACTCGTAAACCAACGGCTGTCCGGTAGGTAAATTCAGATGCACGATGTCTTCTTCGGAAATACCATCCAAATGCTTGATCAACGCACGCAGACTATTGCCATGCGCAGTAATCAGCACATTACGACCTGAACGAATGGCCGGCGCAATGCTGTCATTCCAAAACGGCACCACACGCTCTACCGTTTCCGCCAAACACTCTGTGGCAGGTAACTGCTCAGGCTTTAGATTGACATAGCGCGGATCATTTTTAGGATGGCGAGGATCCTCTTCAGAGACAGGGTCAGGACCAATGGCATAAGCACGACGCCAGACCATTACCTGATCATCACCGTACTTTTCTGCGGTTTCGGCTTTGTTTAAACCTTGTAACGCGCCATAATGACGCTCGTTAAGGCGCCAGGTCTTGCCTACAGGGATATGAACGCTATCCATGGTGTCTAAAACAATCCATAATGTACGGATTGCGCGTTTTAGCACAGAGCTAAACGCAATATCAAAAGAAAACCCGTTGGCTTTTAACAGCTCACCGGCCTGTTTGGCTTGTTCACGACCTGCTTCAGTCAGGTCAACATCCGTCCAACCGGTGAAACGATTTTCTAAATTCCACTGGCTTTCGCCGTGACGCATTAATACAAGTTTATACATGGTAAAAATAGCCTTTAGGTTGCAAAATTTTTGTCCATTATAATTAGTCGAAATAGCCCTTTAACACTTTTAATCTAAACTAAGTTTTACTCAGGACTCATCGTGGACTTTTTAACCAATACCAACAATCTGCTGATTTTAGTTGTGGCATTTATCTCTGGCATGATGTTGTTGTTCCCCAGCCTCTCTAAACGCGGAGGCCAGTTTTTATCCCCAACCCAAGCCACTCAAAAAATAAATCACCAAAATGCAATCTTAATCGATATACGCACGGCAGATAGCTATAAAACAAGCCATATCGCCCAATCGCGTAATATTGTTGCCTCAGAACTCGTCAACAAGACCGAAAAGATTGCCAAGGACAAGCCCATTATCCTAGTCTGTGATTCCGGACGCAATGCATCTAAAGAAGCAACGACCTTGCGTAAACAAGGTTTCAGCGATGTTTCGGTACTAGAAGGCGGTCTAACCGCATGGGTCCAAGCGGGCCTGCCCCTTAAGAAATCCTAGTTTTATTTACTAAAAGGCATTACTCATGGCTAAAGTTACAATGTATTGCACGGTCGTTTGCCCTTTTTGCACCCGTGCTGAAATGTTGTTAAAACAACGTGGCGTCACTGAAATCGACAAAATCTTTATCGATAAAGACCCCGCCCAACGTGACCTCATGATGGAGCGCACCCAGCGTCGCACCGTGCCCCAAATTTATATTGATGATAAACACATTGGTGGCTACGACGATTTAGCGGCCTTAGACAAAGCAGGTGGTCTAGTCCCCTTGCTATCCGTTTAGTTCGCGCGCTTCTCTTATCACTTTTTCCTCAAGGAGTATCTCATGGCAGACAACCAAGACAACCAAAACGCAGCATCCACCGAACAAACCGGCTCTCCAGTCTTTAGCCTACAGCGCACCTACGTTAAAGATCTATCTCTAGAAATGCCCAATGCACCTGAGATCTTTCTAGAGCAACAAGCCCCTACGGTTTCAGTAGAAATCAATGTAGGTGCCCAGCGTTTGGCGCAAACCGTGTTTGAGTCCTCTGTCACCGCTACGGTGACCACGCGCATCGAAGACAAAGTGCTGTATTTGGTTGAAGCCAATCAAGCGGGTATTTTTGAAATCGACAACATTCCTGCAGAACAAATCGATCCGCTCATCGGTATTGTGTGTCCGACCATGTTGTACCCTTACCTACGTGCCACTATTGCAGATGCCATCAACCGCACCTCTCTACCTGCTCTACACCTAAGCGAAGTCAACTTCCAAGCGCTTTACGAGCAACGTATTGCTGAACAACAAGGCGGCGCAGCCGAGTCGCAACAGGTTCAGTAATGACAGCGTCTGCCCTCTCTTCTGTACCTGTCTCAGTACTTGGCGCAGGCAGTTGGGGCACCGCTTTAGCGGCGCTCGCTTGCCAGCGTGCTCCCACGCTTGTCTGGGCTCGCAATGCCAGCAGCGTCGCTGAAATCAACCAAGAACACCAGCTCGCTCGTTATCTGCCCGGGGTAACGCTGCCCGCACAACTCAAAGCCACTCACGATTTTCAACTCGCCGTAGCGCATGCCTTAGGCGATGATTCCCAACCCGGTTTGATTATTTTAGGCGTTCCCTTGGCTGGCCTCGCCGAGATGTGTCAGCGCTTAAACGCCGTTCTGCCTAGCCAGCGTCAGCACCCCTTGTTCATTTTGCGCACCAGCAAAGGGTTTGAGCCCAGCACAGGCCAACTACCTCATCAAATTACCGATCAGCACCTACAAGCAGCCCCTTGGCTGCAAACGGGCACGCTGTCTGGGCCTTCTTTTGCGCTTGAGGTCGCCCAAGGTCTGCCGGTGGGGTTAACCATCGCCAGTCGCTCTGCAGAGCTCTGCCAAACCACAGTACACATTTTGCATGGCCAAACGGCTCGCATTTATAGCAGTACTGATTTATTAGGGGTGGAAATTGGCGGGGCTTTGAAAAATATTATTGCCATTGCCTGCGGTATTGCCGATGGCTTGCACTTGGGCACCAATGCCCGCGCGGCTCTTATTACACGCGGCTTAGCTGAAATACAACGTCTAGGCGTGGCCTTAGGGGGTCAGCCCGCCACGTTTTCAGGTTTAACTGGCTTAGGCGACCTCGTGTTAACCACCACAGGTGATTTGTCGCGTAACCGCCAAGTCGGTTTAGCGCTGGCACAGGGCCAAAGTCTAGACACCATCTTGGCTTCTGGTTTAACTGCCGAAGGGGTGCGCTGCGCTCAAGCCGCCCTAAAACTGGCACAGCAACATGCTGTTCAAGCCCCCATCACCGCAGCCGTCTGCGATGTGCTTTTTCAGCAGCTACCCCCCCTACAGGCCGTGCAGCAACTGCTGGCGCGCGACCCTCGTTTAGAAACATCATTTTAATAAGATTGCTCCATTATTATGCTTACTCACTTGCCTAAAAAAATGCTAGCCGTACTGGGTGGTACGCTACTTTCTTTATCCTTAAGCTCAGTAGCAGCTGCCGAGTGGCCCACTAAAACCATTCAAATGGTGGTTCCTTTTCCTGGTGGTTCTTCACCGGACATTTTAGCGCGCACCATTGCTGAGCCCATGTCCAAAGAACTAGGCCAAACCATCATCATTGAAAATAGACCCGGTGCCGGTGGTAATATTGGTACTCGTTACGCCAGCCAAGCTAAACCGGATGGTTATACCTTGTTGCTCACCATCAACGGCCCCATGGTTACCGCGCCCACCTTATATAAAAACACCTTAGGTTATGATCCTTTAACGGATTTACAGCCTATTTCGCTGATCGGTACCAGTCCCAATGTACTCATCGTACCGGCCGACTCGCCAGCAGAAAACCTAGAGCAATTCATTGAATTAGCCAAAAAAGAACAAGGCAATCTAAACTACGGTTCCATCGGAGCAGGCAGTGCGTCTCACCTCAGCATGGCCATGCTAGAGCACGAAGCAGACATTGAACTCGCCCATATTCCGTACAGTGGTTTTCCACAAATTATTGCGGGCGTAATGTCTGGTGATATTGATGCTGCCTTTATGGTGCCAGGCATTGCTATGCCTCAAGTGAATTCAGGCAAAATTCGTGCTTTAGCTGTGACTAGCCTTGAAGAAAGCGAATTGGTTCCCGGTTTGGCTCCCATCGCAGCCAACGAAAACTTCAGCGGATTTGAAGCCATTTCGTGGGATGGCTTGTTTGTGCCCACAGGCACCCCTGACGACATTGTGCTTCGCTTGAATCAGCTATCTCACGACATTTTGGCCCGTCCTGATATCCAAGAAAAAATTCGTGCTTTGTACTTCACCCCTGTCGCTTCTAGCCCCGAAGACATGAGCAGTTTAATTGTGTCTGAAAAGCAACTTTGGGATGAGGTCATCGAGCGCCTAAATCTTAGCTTAGATTAAGGCATAAACGGGCCCTGCCCGCGCTGGCTTGGCAGAGGCTGCACGCCTGTATCAGATCGCAATGCTCTTTACAGGTCGTGGCTTCCGCCTAAAAAGCCAACACCTGCTTTAACACCGCTTCAGCAGCTTTATCGCTATGCCCCCGCCAGGCAACGATTTGATCGGGTCGGATTAAAACCAAAGGGCTTTCATACAAAGCCAATAATTCTGGCTCTGGCATAGTGACTATTCTCAACTCAATACCCAAATGCTCAGCATAATCACTAAAAGCCTGCGCGATTGTGGGTTGAGCGCCCAACACAAGCAACGTCCACTCGTCATGAAAATGGTCATACAAAGAGCTACCGTCAGCTAACCATTGGTGTGGTGGCCGCCCGCCGGGGCTAGCCGTGGGCACATAGGTGTTGGCTTCATCCGGTGGTAGCTCTGCGCCTTCATGAACAATCACGGGCGACTGGTCATAGCGCCCACCAAAAGTGACACCTGGGATATTGAACTCTAGACGCACATGCCGATTTAAATACTCGCTGGCCTGAGCGCGCTCTTGGGTGCCCGCCTCAGACAGGATTTCTAATTCAGGTTTGGCCTGATACAAGCCCACCGAGTCAGCAAACTGACGGGCATAATGGGTATTGCGCTGCGCCACCGCTTTACGTTCAATTTCATAACTGGCTAATAAACTTAACGGGGCCTGCTGACGAACCACGCTGGCTAGCTTCCAACCCAAATTAACGGCGTCTTCAATGGCCGTGTTATAGCCTAAGCCCCCCGTAGGCGTGAACAAATGAGCGGCATCCCCAGCGATCAACACCCGCCCTTGTTGAAACTGCTCTGCCACCAAAGCATGCCCCGCCAACCAAGTCCCCATAGAAATAATTTCAATGGGAATCTCCGTTCCCATGGCTTGGGCAAAAACGCGACGGGCATCGTCTTCGGTCCAAGCATCTGCCTCTTCACCAGACTGTAAGGCCGCATGAAAAGCATACTCCCCTTTGCCATCCACCGATGCCATAAAAGCACGACGTTCATCATTCACCGCCACATACATCCACGCTTTATCATGAGGGAAATGGTGTAAAAACTCGGGAGCACGTAAATAAATAGCAAACATTTTGCCCCCCATAAATTCTCTTTGAATTCCCGTCACCCCGCCCCATTTAATGCCTAATTGTTGACGCACTAAACTACGTGCGCCATCTGCTCCAACCAAAAACTGCGCCTTGACGTGTTGTGCTTGTTGGCCATCACAGCTACATACGCACGCCTGCACACCGTGCTCATCTTGGCTAAATTGCTCTAGTTTCCAACCATAACGAATCGTATTTGTAGCGTAATGCTGAGCGTGCCGCCGTAAGCTTTGTTCTACGTATTTTTGTGAAACACGATGAGGCAGTTCAGCCGCACTCCAAGAGCCCGTCATAGATTTCACTTGGACCTGTGCCTCAGCGGCCGTGGGCAACCGCAAACGCGCCAACTCAAAACCGGTATAGCGCGTAAAATAGGCAATATCCGTAGGATGATCGGCGGGTAGGCCTAGCTCTCGGATCTCTTGAGCCAAACCCAAACGCCGAAAATGCTCCATGGTTCTGGCTTGCGTCGCATTGGCCTGCGGGTTCAAAGCAGTACTGGGCTTGCTATCCACTAACAAACACGATACGCCACGGCGGCCTAGCTCATTAGCTAACATCAGCCCACACGGGCCACCACCCACAATAAGCACTTCCGTTTCTAAAGAGCCCATTCGGGTTTTATTCTCACTGCTTTGCATTTAGCTGCTCCTCGTATTTTTATTTAGGTTACCAAACTAAATGAAAGTGCAGAGCTAAGGATTACCCTACTTTGTCTGCTCACCTCTATTGAGCCGCAGACACGGCTCAATCGCTTATACTATTTCTTTATCTAGCATAATAAACAGTGTCTCTGCCAAGGAGATAGCCATGAAACACTCAGAACAAAATCCGTTAGATCCCTCGTTTGCCTGGCGCAAAAGCAACCCAGGGCGTGTGCTTATCAACGCTTTACAGCGTTTTGAGGCCCGAGTTTTACAATTAATGAAAGAAAACGGCTATGCCCAAACACGGCGTTCGCACATCAACCTGACGCGCCATCTGGACCTAGAAGGCACTCGCATCACTGATTTAGCCAAACGCGCTACCATGACCAATGCCGCCATGACTGAGCTCATTAATCAGTGTGTAACGCTGGGCTTAGTAGAACGTGTCTCCGACCCCTCTGACGGCCGTGTGCGTATTGTCTGTTTTACCCCCATGGGCTTAGAGTGGCTAAACACCTTTGGCCAAGCCATAGAAACGGCACATGCAGAAATGGCCAACGAGCTTAGTACAGAAAGCATGGAATTTCTGTTTACGGAGCTGGCCACTTACGGTCAAGCCACAACCAGCCCCTAGGGTTTTCCACAGTACGGATGGCCCCTCGTTAAATATTTTGGTAACCTAAGCAAATACGCTCAGGGCTACTAGGCTCTGTTTTAATTAGGGCCTTTTATTTAACACTCGGAGCCGCCCATGTCTTCTGCTTTTGTTTATCAAAGCTTGCCTGCCAAAATCATCTTTGGCACAGGCGCTGTCTCGACGTTAACAACAGAACTCCAACAACTGGGTCGCTCCAAAGCACTGGTGCTTAGCACCCCCCAACAACAAGAGGCGGCCCAACAGCTAGCTCAGCAGCTGGGCCCCTTGTGTGCCGGTTTGTTTAGCCAAGCCACCATGCATACCCCGGTAGAAATCACGGCACAGGCTTTACAGACCTATGAGTCCTGTCAAGCTGACTGTGTCATCTCTTTTGGCGGCGGCTCGACCATTGGTCTAGGTAAAGCCCTCGCTTACCGCATCAACACCACACACATCGCCATACCCACTACTTATGCTGGCTCTGAAGTTACCCCTATTCTGGGCCAAACAGAAAACAAACAAAAAACCACTGTGCGTCACCCCCGCATCCTGCCCAATGTGGTTATTTATGATCCAGACCTAAGTCTGCATCTACCTGTAGAAATGAGCATAACAAGTGGGCTTAATGCGATGGCACACGCCATAGAAGCGTTATATGCCCAAGACCGTAACCCCATCAGCACCGCCATGGCTATCCAAGGAGTTCAAGCCTTAGTCAGTGCTCTCCCCGTCCTTGTCAAAGAGCCTCATCAAGTTCAAGCTCGCAGTGATGCGCTCTTAGGGGCGTGGTTATGTGGCACCGTTTTAGGCACAGTAGGCATGTCTTTGCATCACAAACTGTGCCATACCTTGGGGGGCAGTTTTAATTTACCCCATGCCCAAACCCATGCGGTGCTGCTACCCCATTCTTTGGCGTATAACGCCAAAGCAGCAGCTTCCCAATTACACGCACTACAAAGCATTTTAGGCTCTGACTTGGCACTGTCTTTATACGAGCTGGCCCAATCTCTGGGAGCACCCTTAACACTCAAAGAGCTGGGTTTAAACGAAGCTGACTTAGACCAGGCCGCTTATATTGCGACTCAAACCCCTTACTGGAGCCCCCGCCCTCTAGAACAACACGCGGTTCGCGCGATGTTAGAGCGCGCCTGGGCAGGCTCTGCGCCGCAAACTGACGCCTAAAGGAGCATCACCGTGTCTGCT
>CANROS010000059.1 GCA_947632305.1 uncultured Paenalcaligenes sp.
AGGATTGAAAATCCTTGTGTCGGTGGTTCGATTCCGCCCAAGGCCACCAAAATTCAAACAAAAAGCCCAGTCTTCGGATTGGGCTTTTTGTTGTCTGAAATAAATGTAATTCGTTTTGTAAGTACGTATCATCGTAGCCCCCCCTAACAAGGCACACGTCAGAGAGCTCTACTTTGATACTTCATCATTCAATACAGTAACTCTACTCTACAGTGACGCAACAGTCTGCCTTCCCAATGAGGTTAAGCGATAGGTTTGGTTGGGGCTACGAGGGGAGTCAGGCTGCGTCATCTCTATCAGCACATGTTCTAATGCGGGATTCAAATAGGCTGCCCTAAAATAAGACCTATCTTTTAAGTTCAGGGCCTGCATTAAGTCCACTCTGCTCATTTCATCAGAAAATACCAATAACAATGCTTTTACTTGAGGGGTTACTTGCTCCGTCTCTGCAAAACCCCAACAAAAAAGCCCAGTCCTCAGATTGGGCTTTTTTGCGTTGCGCCTATAAAATCGCAGTAGCGGGTATCACTCCTCTGGCGACGCGTCGCTGTCGTCTTGGCCTATAGATTTAAGTACGTCCCAACCGGACTCGATGTGCTTGCGCATGGCCAGCATGGCGGCGGAGGCATCGCCTGCTGCAAAGGCATCAAGAATTTCCGTATGCTCATCCACGGCTTCTTCGCCGCGCCCGCCGACCGAGTTAATTAAATCAAAGGGATAACGCGCCCAAAGGATTTGCACAAAGTGCAATGTTTGGGGCATTTGGGCAATATCGTAGAGACGGCGATGGAAGCGATAATTAACACCACGCGCTATGGCTCGATCTCCACGCTGAAAAGCCTGTTCGAATTCGTCTGCTAACGCACGCAGTTCGGCCAAGTCTTCAAGCGTGATGTTATCCACCGCGCCACGTACCAAACGGGACTCTAGCTGCAGCCTTAACTGCAGAATCTCGTTAGAGGCGCTTTCATCGAAGGGCACGACTCGCGCCCCCCTATACGATCCCGCATTTACGTAGCCTTCTGCCTCGAGGATTTTTAAGGCTTCGCGCACAGGCGTGATACTAAGCTGCAATTGCTCTGCAATTTCAGCTTGTTTGAGTCGAGACCCCCGTGGATACACGCCAGATATAATGCGCTCGCGCAAAAAGTCCGCTACTTGCTCTTCTTTAGTTCGGTAATCCATCATCTAGCCCAACTTAATTTACGATTGTGCCATTAATGACTCGGCACTCTTAGGTGAGGCCTGATCCGTCTTGAGGACTCCTGTGAACGAAGTCAGAAATAATGCGTTGTGCATGATCCACAACAGGCCTATCAATCATTTTACCATCTATGGCCGTTGCAGCCCCTTTACTTTGCTCAAAAGCGACCATAACGCGTTGCGCCCACTGGTATTGCTCTGTGGTTGGTAAAAATGCATCATTTACCACCGCCACTTGGCGAGGATGTATACATAGCTTGCCACCAAACCCAAGCTGTTTTGATCGGAGCACGTCCGAACGCATGCGCTCTAGGTCATTAAATTCGGTGCTTACCCCATCCAGCGGGGCTTTTAACCCCGCGTAGGCGGACTCAAGAACAATATTCGTACGAACCGCGGTTAATGCATCAAGCTCGTCAGCAATTCCGCTTTCCGTTCCAAAGTCCAGACTACCAAAGGCGAGGCGCTCCAACCCCTGAATTGCGCAAAGATCGCGCAGCTGCATATATCCACGCACCGTTTCCAGCAGACCAATCACCGAGCGCCCAGCTAAGTCATGAATTACACTGGCTAAGGAGTCTTTACAGGCTTTGGGCAGCATAACAGCAGCCCCAGGAATGGCTTGTAGCATCTGTATGTCTTCGGCATACCATTGTGTATCCGCCGCATTCACACGCACCATGGCCTGACCACCCGCTTTAAGCCAGGCGGCCACCCTCTGTCTAGCCTCTGTTTTAGCCTCTGGCCCAACCGCATCTTCTAGATCCAAAACAACCTGATGCGCCCCACTGGCGGCTGCCTTATCAAAACGCTCTGGGCGATGCCCAGGGACAAATAACAAGCTACGCGGCAACCCAGGCATTTTTTGCTCACTCAAAGGCCACCTCCTCAGAGTTCGTCATACGACAAAAACGCTGCAAACCTGCCACCGCATAGTCGTGCTCTTCTTTGGTCAACCCGGCACAGCAGTCTTCGAGCACGATCATTTCATAATCTCTATCGTGGCCTTCGCGCACCAGCGCCTGCACGACGGCATTGGTAGAAACACCCGAGCAATAGATTCGGCTGATGCCGTTCGCTCGTAAAATGGCTTCCAAATTAGTACTATAAAATGGACTGACTCTATGCTTGATAATATCGAAGTCGGTAGGCTGCTGGCCTAAATCAGGATGCGTCTCGGTGCCCCACTCGCCCAGCTTGAAAATACCGTTTTTACGCGCCCCGGAAAAAATGGGTGAATTAAGTGGACACTCGCGATAATCGGGCGAAAACCCCACCCGCACAAACCCAATAGGTACCCCTGCAGCACGTGCTTTATCAATGGCCCGGCGCGTTTTTTCTACGATGCCTCGGCCTTGCACCTGATCGCTATAACCGGCTTTACCATTAGGCCCATCAGCATGAACTAGGTCATTTTCCATATCGAGCACTAAATAAATAGAATTCGTTTTTGCCATCGTATCCCCCAAGAACAGATTGATAAATAATTACAGAATCACTTCCTGTGCTTCCAAACTGGCTCGCTGCGCTGTGCTTAACCCCAGCAGCTCTCCAAACACATAGTCTTCGTCCTGACCTAAATCTGGCGTCAGACGTTTAATGCCAATGTCATCCGTTTGCGAAAACCGGCCAATCGCGCCCACCACGGGACGCTCAGGAATTTTGGGACCGTTAACATCAACCACCGCCTGACGGGCTCGAAGATGGGGATCTGAGGCAATATCTTGCATATTCCAAGAGACATGAGCACAGACCCCTGCCTGCTGTAATTTTTCAGCGGTTTCATCCGCATTACGGTTAAGCAGCCACCCCGACACCAATGCATCTAGTTCACGACTATGAGCCAGCCGGCCTTGGACCGTGGCGTACTGCGGCAAGGGTTCGTCGGGCCCTAAAACGGCTAGTAAGGCTTGCCATTCCGCATCGTTGCGAACGGCAAGGGTTAGCCATCGATCTGGCTGAGCCGTAGGATAAATACCGTGCGGCCCCATGCCCAGATCCGCGTTTCCTGTTCGAGGCGGATTAAGACCCAAACTGGCTAGTATCAGTGCATCACCAATCATGGCGGAGGCCACTTCGCGAGCGGCCAAATCCACATGTTGGGCCTGCCCTGTACGACGCCGCTGATTAAGTGCTGCGGCTGTGGCCAGCGCCGCATGCAATCCAGCCGCATGATCCATCACATGACGCATTTCTACAGGTGGGCCATCACTGTAACCTGTCATCCAACCCAGCCCACCCCACGCCCCAAATAAGGGCGCATAGCCAGCAAAATGAGAGTCGGGACCATGTTGACCACAGGACGATAACGACAAGTACACCAGATCCTCTTTGACAGCCCGCAACGCTTCGAAGTCTAGGCCCAATCGACGCATCACCCCAGGGCGGAAACTTTCTGCTGCAATATCTGAAAGAGAAACCAGTTGCTTAGCCAACGCAACCGCCTCTGCTTTTTTTAAATTCAAACGTACCGACAGCTTGTTTGAGGAAACTTGATCAAAGGTAGCGGCCGACATACGCCCATAGACGGCATGTGGCTTGCGAAACGCATCAAGCCGCGACTGACTTTCTATTTTGATGCACTCGGCGCCCAGCTGAGACAGAATATGTGTACAGTAAGGGCCTGCCGCATGAATCGTAAAATCGGCAATACGTACACCAGAGAACGGTGCAGATGAAATACTCATTGAAACTGCTCCTCTGCCATTTCATTTAGTGCGGGCACTAAACCACCACCCGATAGCGGCGTACACCTAAACTGAAATGGTGCCACCAACATATCGACCTCTTGCCCCCCCTCAAGCACTGCAGGGGCAAATAAACCCCGGGCCTGCTCGTGCTCACCCTTTACCACTTCGTCGGGGGTGCGATATTTTGCGGCGGGCACACCTAGCTCTTGTGCCCGTTGCACAATATCCTCCACAGCATGTTGCTTCATCCAAGCCCGAACATGAGCATTAATTTCAGCGCCACGTCGGCTGCGCTCCAGCGAATCGGACAACGCCTCGTCTTGGGTCCAAGCCGGATTACCCAGTAATTGAGTCAGGGCTTGCCACTGGCGCTCTTCAAGAGTTAATAACTCCACAAAACCATCGCGGGCTTCGAACACACCGCCGTAACGGAAACTGCGAGTGGAACGATGCTCTAGTGAACCATCGCCCAGTCGTTGTAAAGCAAAAGCCCCCACTGAGAGCACCGCATCTTGCACCGATACATCCACATACTGCCCGCCCGCAGTGGGGACCGCCCACCACGCGGCTAAGGCGCACAGTGCTGCCGACACGCCCCCCTGATAACTGCCAAAATGGCCATAGATTTTTAGTGGCGGACGATCAGGGAACACCTCGTTCGATAAACCATTAGGCAAAAGAAAACCCTCGCCACCCGCATGCAAAAGATTGACCTCTACGCCATCCCAAGTGGCTTTAGGGCCACTGGCCCCAAAAGGCAGCACACTAACATGAACCAGTTGCGGGAAATGCTCCGCAATCATCTGGGGGTCTAAACCCATTGCCGCACGACCCTGCACGGGGACATCTTCAATCAAGATGTCGGCAAGCTCGAGCTGACTCTTGAGCAAAGCCTTCCCGCTCGCAGATGACAAATCAGCAGTGACACTGCGCTTACCTACAGACAAGTAAGCAAAAAGTGCACTCTCTGTACTTCCATCAATAAGCGGGGCTGCATTACGCAAAGGCGACCCCGCTTCGGGCTCCAGCATAATGACTTCTGCACCCATTACTGCGAGCAGTCGTCCTGCATACGCTGCAGCGACTGTACTCGAACGCTCTAGGACACGACATCCCGCCAAAGGCAACGCTAAGCCTTGAGTCGATTTTTCTGTTTGCATGTCAACTGTCTCGCAAGTTTGGGTTAATCAAGATTTAGCGCACCACTGGCAGTTCAAGATCCACCCCTGAACCGTCAATAAACGCTGGACGCTGCACATCTCGTGATGGCAAAGCCACAGTCGCTAACCCGGGGGTGGTGATTTCACCACGCTGGTTTTCTGCGGCCAACTCAATATCCACAAGACCCACATTGTCTTTCACGTATTTACGAATCACTTTGCCCTTACAAAAGGTGGTATCGCCCATGATATTGAAGCGACGCATTTCAGTGCGCACACGCTTTAAAACACCGGCGTCACCCATCCAGTTTGTGACCAAAGTCGCCAACCAAGAGGAGCGCTGTGGGCCATAGTCGTAAGTGCCTGGTACGCCGACTTCCTTGGCGACCGATTCGCGGTGATGGCCAATGCCCGTGTACTCAACCCCACCCCCTGCTTCAGGATTGCGGAAGAAGTGCCCTGGGTGTTTGACCGCAGCCTGCAAAATCACACCATGCGTATGGCCTCGTCCACACCCCACTAAAAAGCCCATGGTGTCCATCAAAGACAAAGGACCACGTGCAATAGTTGGCAGCTCTTCGCCGACTTCGACCTCTTCCCAATAACGAACATTAGCGCCGCGGACGTTATCTGGCTCGGATAAAACCATTTCATCGATACGGTCACGTTCTTCGTCCGTATATTCATGCTGAATGATCTCTTTATATTTACCGGCATCGCGCGCTGCTTTGCGTTCGTGGCGGGTACATGTCCCCAGCGCTCTGGCTACTAGCTCGCTGCGCTGATTGTAATAACTGGCTTCTACATATTGCAGCACAAGGCGACCGGAGAATTTACTTTCCTTCTCTTCGACCCCCACCACACGCTCGATTGCCGTAATACGATCACCGGGACGAATATGGCGGAAAATTTCCCAGTCATTGCCCGCGTAAAAACCATGAACGCCGGCAAGCCCCCAACGTGTACGCCCCAACCAACCAAACGCCATCGGGTACATAGGATGAGCCAACATCGTGCCATAACGTGTGCCAGCACCGTATCCAATATCCCGATATAACGGATTTAAATCCCCAATACCATTACACCAGTTACGCAAGGTATCTGCGGTTGCGTCTTGCAAATAAGGACCTTCTGGTCGTAGCTGCAAACCGATCATGGCGCGTGCCGCTGCTACCGCCTCATCAGTAATAACGCCTTCGGCTGGTGCATTCCCTACGTCTTGTTGTACTTCCAATGCCACTTCGCTCATAACTATCTCCTGTGAAAACCTGTAAGTTCTAATTCGCTCAGGTATTAAAATGCATAATGCATTCTTTTTCAAATAAAGTCAAACCCACACGTTGTTAATTTCAATTAGAACACCAAAAGGCATTATAAAAACCAAATAACTACTTGTTTTTAAACTAGAAAAATAAATGACCTAAGAATGAGACTAGGGTTAATACGGCGTTATTTTATAAATAAACGCCACGTCAAAATAGATAGATAAATGCAAATATAATGCATTATATTTAAATCAATCCAAAGCTAAACCACGGCGAGGCCAAGGCACCGCCAATAGCTCCCCATACCCCGACAGCGTAATGTACGCCGTGCGCTGATCTTCGCCCCCAAAGCAAATATTGGTGCAATAGACCTCGGGGGCCTCATAAAACTCCAATAACTCGCCAGATGGCGCAAACACACTGATCCCTCCTCGTATCAGCGTCGCCACGCAAATATTGCCGTTTTCCTCTACGGCTAACGAGTCAAACCGCTGATAACCCGGCAACCCGTGCAATAAACGTCCTCCATTCGGTGATGGCCAAGGCTCAAGCTGCAGCTGCCCTGGCTCAAGAATGGGAAAAGCCCACAACTGGCTGGTTTCGGTTTCCGTCATGTATAAGGTTTTGCCATCGGCCGATAACCCGATGCCATTAGGCGTCAATACCGGATGCGCGGCCCTACGGATAAAGCTGCCGTCTAAACGCGCATAGTAGATGGCACCTCTCATGATTCGGTCTTCAAATGTTTTGCCAAAATCCGTAAACCAAAAACCACCCGCCTTATCTAGCACTATGTCGTTCGGACCATGCAACGGTATGCCATCACAGTGGGTGTAAAGGGTTTCAACCGCACCTGTTGTTATATTGACGCGCTGTATAGAGCCGCCTTGGTAATCAGCAGCAGGTCCCGTAGGTCGGCTAAAGCCCTCATCAGTACGCCAACTGAAGCCACCGTTATTACAAATATAGCAATAGTCATCGCTACCCATGGCAGCGCCATTGGGCCCTCCGCCCACGTTGGCTACGGTTTCACGCTGCCCATCCTGAGTAATACGGCTAAGCCGCCCCGCAGCAATTTCAACCACTAAAACGCTACCATCTGGCATAGCAATGGGCCCCTCGGGAAAACCTAACCCCGTCGCCATCACTCGCCCTTCAAGCTTAAAACTCTTCATACCTGACCCTCTCCCCCATTGGATATTAGTTGCCTGATCAACAACTACGCCACCTGCTGCGCCCCCAAGTAAGCGTCAATCGCCTGCTGACGCCCCTCGCGACTGTTTAAGGTCTCTTTATCTAAATCACCGACGATCTCACCATGTCGCATCACAAGCGCACGTGCCGCCAGCTTTGCCGCCACATGAAAACTTTGTTCGACCAGCAACGCGGTCAGATTCTGCTCTTTTTGAATCACTGACAGTCGCTCGTACACGCGTGCCACCAATTTAGGTGCTAAGCCCAAAGAGGGCTCATCCAAAAGCAAAAGCCGTGGCGCCGACATCAGCCCCCGTCCAATTGCCAACATTTGCTGTTCACCACCACTGAGCAATCCCGCTGGGGCTTTTAATCGATTCGCAATTTCAGGGAAGAAATCCAACACCATGGTTTGACGCTGGGCCCGGACCTTTCGATTGACAAAATACGAGCCCAAGGTCAAGTTTTCCGCTACGGTTAGATCACTGACAATTGCCCGCCCTTCTGGCACATAGGCAATACCCAACTGAAAACGCTCTCGGTACGAGGTGCTAGAAATATCTTGGCCGTCAAAATACAGGCTACCCTGTGAGCTTTCCAAACCCGCAATGGCTCGCAAAGTACTGGATTTACCCGCACCGTTGGCGCCTAACAAAGCCACCACAGCGCCACGCTCTACATCCAGCGCCACCTGATTGACAACCGGTCCACCGCCGTAGCTCACGCTCAAGCCCTGCACTCTCAATAACATAGAATCGGCCTTAGTCATCCTCGTCTCCTAGATACACGCGTATCACCTCGGCATTCGCACGCACCATTTCAGGACTACCTGATGCCAGTACGCGCCCTACGTTCAGCACATGAATAGAATCACATACCCCCATGATTAGCTCCATATCGTGTTCGACGATCACCAGCATTAAGTCGGGCGAACGCAATGACTTTAAAGCCAATGACAAATCTTGGGTTTCCACAGAGTTAAGGCCAGCTGCCGGTTCATCCAGCAACAACACTCTGGGGTTACCCACGGTGGCTCTGGCAATTTCTGCTAGGCGCAGCAAGCCCGGCGGCAATTGAGTGGGTAACTCATCAGCCACCTCAATAATGCCCAGATTATCAAGAGCCGCTAGGGCTCGTTCACGATTGTGCTTGCGCTCAAGCCGCCCCCCCGCTAAAGGAAGAAAAGCAGCCAGCCAGCCTGCTTTTGACTGTCTATGCAAACCAATCATTACGTTTTCCACCACGCTGAGCTCGGGACAAAGCGCCACATGTTGAAAGCTACGCGAAAAGCCCAAAGCGGCACGCTGCGGAGGTGACAAATGTTCAAGGTGTTTTTCGCCTAAACAAATACTCCCTTGCTTTGGTGTATATAACCCCGTTAGGCAGTTGAAAAAACTGGTTTTACCCGCCCCATTGGGACCAATCAAACCTGTGATTTCACCCTTAGCAAAACGTAAATTGATATCGTGTAGTACCTGAATCCCCCCGAAAGAAAGCGTCAAGTTTTCAACGGTTAGGTCATCTACGGCTTGAGTCATTACTGTCATGCTTTGCCCCCTTCGAGTCGCGTACGTATCGATTCAGGCAAGGCATTAACCCCTAAGATCACGGCTAACAAAGCCCCGCCGTACAAAATAGGAACCCAGTCGCCCGCGCCAGCTAACACCAAAGGCACTACTGCCAAAAACAACCCACCTATCACACTACCCAGCACAGACAAAGAGTAAAGGCTGACCACGGAACCCACCAGCATGAAGATAGAGGTCCATAAGGTAAAGCTATTGGGTGACACCGTGGAGGAGCTAAAGGACAACATAGCCCCACCGAATGCCGCAATGGCGGCGCTCAGTGCCATACAAGACAAACGAGCCCAGCTACGGCTAATGCCAAATGACTCAGCGGCGTGGCTAGAGGTACGGATCAACAACAAGGCGGCTGCCTGACGTGAGCGCCGAAAGTGCCCTAACAGCATCACCACCAACACCAAGCCAATCAAAGGCAAATAATAACGCTGCATCTCTTTAGACAAGGCTGGCAACGCGTCCAAATTGACATATAGCCCACCGTATCCACCAGTAACGGTGGAGTAATGCAGCAAGACCTCTGGCAAGGCGAGAGCAAAAGCCATCGTCGCCACTGCCATATAGATGCCGGTCAAATTTCGTGATGGAAAAGCAAAAAGCAAGCCCAAAATAGCACCTACCACTACAGCAATCGGCAAACTAAAGAGCAACGACAAACCGAAATACTTTTCTACTAAAGCCACGGTATACGCCCCTGACGCCACAAAGACGCCATGCCCAATAGAGACCTCACCACCATAGCGCAGTAAAAAACTGACTGACACAATGGTGATGGCATTGGCAAAACACAACCCCAATATAAAAGTCCAATAACCACCACTGACAGCAGGAATGAGTAATAAACACATTAACCCAAATACCTTTAGGCTAATCGACCGCCAACGCGTCGTTGACGAGGTCGATGCAAGCGATGGATTAAACGATTTCGCTAGGTCTTTAGACGACAGAATCAGATTAGACACGTGCGCCTCCTCGTATAGCTAAAACGCCCTGCGGGAACAAATTAAGCACAATCAGGATCGTCAGTAGCAAATAGGTATTCGAAAATTCAGCAGCCACATAAAAGGACAGTAAGTTCATCATTACGCCGATGAAAATTCCCCCTACAATGGCTCCTGGCAGACTGCTAAACCCGCCAACCACAGCTGCCGCAAAAGCTTGAAGCATAAAGGAAGCCACACTGGTTGAAGACAGAAAAGTCGTCGGAACAATCAGCAAAGCAGCAATCAAGCCAAGTATCCCCGCAGCCACCCACGACAACAAATGAATCCGTCGAAGGTTCAAGCCACACACGCGACTCGCAAACGGATGTTCTGAAACCGCTCTAAATGCGATCCCTACGCGTGTGCGCTCTATTAAGAGGTAAAGCACCCCCACACAGGCTGCGGTCACAAACAACACGGTAAGATCGTATGAATCAATACGCAAAGATCCCAGCTGAGAACGCCAATTAGGCAAAGGCAGGCTCAGTGATACGATATTAGAACCAAACATCAGCTGGGTGACACCCTGAGCAATCAGCCCTACTCCTAACGTGGCGATAGTGCTAGTCAAGTCTGACTTAAACACTAACGGTGCTATCACAAAATAGCTTACTGCCATGACAGCGACCATGATGATCAGCGTCAACAACACCGCTGGCCCCCATGCCATATTGGCAAAAACTCCACCCGTAAAGCCGAACACAAGGAACGCAGCCAAACCGGCCAAGTTACCGTGCGCGAAATTCACGACATGCGAGCTTTTATAGATCAACACCAAGCCTAGTGCGCCCAAGGCGTACAAACAGCCACTAATCACTCCCGCCCAAACTAGTCCAATAAAATCTGTCATGGCAACCCTCTTTATGAGTTATCGGGTACTGGACCGATATTACGATCAACGATTTCGATGACAGCAGGATAATAGCGGCCTCCGAGATCACTATTTACTGATGCCGTGTAGTAACGTTGCGCAAGCTCAGCAACATGAGCCGCCACCCCTTCTACTGCGGCTAACTCAAGCACATAGCTCAGGTCCTTGAGGACGTACTCAGGGGGAAAAGACTTAGCAGGAAACTCACGGGGTAACATGGACTTACGACCGTGATTGCGCAACACAAAGCTGTCCCCCGAGCCTTTTGAGAGGGCATCTAGCAACAAGCCGGGTTCTACCCCGGCTCGTTCACCCAATACCATCATCTCAGCCAGTGCGACTGTATGCTCAAAGACTAGGGCGTTATTGATCAGTTTCACTACCTGCCCACACCCCGCTGCACCGCAATGCGTTACGTCTGAACCTATGTAATGCAACAAAGGCGCAATACGTTCAAACAACGCCTCTTCCGCCCCCACCATAATGCTCAACTCACCCCGTTGCGCGGCTTCACGCGTACGAGCCACAGGTGCATCCGCAAAATCGACTCCTAGAGCGTTCAATCTGTGGTGTACATCACGGGCTAAAGCCACGGTAGTCGTGCTGAGATCAACCAAGATAGCAGGCCGGCGTTCACCACTGGTTAGACCGTTTTTCCCTAGGCAAGCCTGTTCAACCTGCACCCCTCCTGGTAAAGACAAGAAAACAATATCGGCCTGAGTAGCGATATCAAGCAGCGAATCGGCGCGGCGTGCCTGAGTGCCCTCCAAAATATCAAAGGCACTGGGATTCATATCAAAGGCAATCACAGGGCCGGGATGCTTTTGTGCGATGTTGCGACACATAGGCCCACCCATTACGCCCAAACCCACGAATCCAATTACGACTTCGGTGTCATCGTTCATACGGCGGCTCCTTTTAGTCCATCCACATGCCGCCACTCACATCTAGCGACGTACCCGTCATCCAGTTTGATGCGGGAGAGCATAAGAAAAGCGCAGCCTGCGCCATATCGTCGGGATTGCCATAGCGTCCTAAAGGCACACTATTATTTGCTGCGGGCGGCTTGCCTTGGGTCACAGAAGCCCACATAGCGGTTTCAACGGGCCCAGGGGCCAAGGTATTTGCGTAGACCCCATGAGGAGCCCCGGCTTTTGCCATCCAACGCATCATGCCATGCACCGCCGATTTAGCCGCTACATACGCAGGGCCCGATGCCACCCCCCCGTTCTTGGCCGCAATAGAACCAAAGGCGAGAATCTTTCCAAAATTCCGGTCACACATGAGAGGAAAAAGCTTGCGTGTGGGATTCACCACACCCCGTACGTTAACCGCCATGATGGAGTCCCACTCTTCGTCTGTGCTGTCAGCCAAAGGGGTTCGGGCGATATTACCGGCGCACAGCACCAAAATATCAATTGCCCCGTGCTCTTCAAGCACCGAGTCAATCACGGCATCCGTTTGATCACGTGAAGTCACATCATATTGCTTGTATTGAATGTTGGGCCCCACATCGGCCTGTTCAGCCATATCTGTCACGATGACTTTGGCGCCAGCTTGACTGAAGGTGTTTGCAATTGCTCTGCCAATATCACCGGCTCCACCGGTAATAAAGGCGACTTGCCCCTCCAACGTCGAAGGGCCGCTTAAGTGTTGTGTCATTGTGTTGTCTCCTTTGCTACTAGATCTGTTTATTGTTAATTAGCGAAATGTCGCTGAGGCTAATACAGCAAGTTCTTGGTCTGGACCGCGTGCCCACAACTTCAGCGTCCCATCGTTTTCTTGGAGGCCCTCTAGACTAAAGCCTCGTGTAACGAACAAAGGAGCCATCCCCCTAAATTCGAAATAAGCCAACGTTTTGCCATCGCCCTGCTGCACAGCAAGCTGTTGTAACAGCGTTGCGACCAATGGTCCGTGCACCACTAAGTCAGGGTAGCCTTCTTCATGCTGTGTATACGCCTGATCATAATGAATACGGTGACCATTAAATGTCAGTGCAGAATACCTAAATAGCAAGGTGCTATCCGGTACGACGTCGCAGCCCCACTGCCCTTGTTGCTCGTAAGGGCTAGGGGTAGCGGCTACTGCGCCAGCCGGTGGGATAGAGCGATACACAATGTCTTGCTCCTCAACAATACAGCGCGTGTCGCCATAGCTAGTCGTGTGCTCTACCGTCACAAACCATAAAGGCCCTTGCTTGCCCACCTTATTAACCACGCTGAGAATACGACTTTTTCGGGTCGCTTCTGTACCAATCGGCAAATCAGCATGGTAATGAATCCGGCTTCCTGCCCACATACGACGAGGCAACTCGATAGGTGGCAAAAACCCACCCCGCTTCGGGTGCCCATCTGTACCTAATTCACTACGCGCCACAACAGGATTAAAAAACATCCATTGCCAGCCCGACGGCAAGGGATCTCCCACCACTGGACTCTGGGCCCAATCCAGCGTTGCTGCCATAGCCCGCACCGATGATGCATTAATCAGCTCTGTACAGGATTCTTCCCGCCCTACCCAGTTTTCATATGCTTCACTCATGCTTTGGTTTCCTACGACATGTCTGCATCAAACACTTTGGCAGGATAAGGTTTGAAATCACGGACTAATTTGAAATCGCCATCTTCAGCGGCTTGAATAATCCCCTCTTGGCGTGCGCCACGATGATCGCCAGCGGAGAAGCTCACACCCTGAGCCCCTCCCACCGTTACGGCATCCAGCGTCTCCATGACATCGACCAGGTTTTCACGAGTTAGTGGGCGCCCACTATCCAGCAGCTTTTTGAAACCCGTGACAAATAAAGATGCATTGCTCCAACCATTTAGACCAAATACACCTATAGGGTCATTGGGGTAATCCTGCGCGACACTTTCTCGGTAAGCCTTAATTTCAGGAGCATCCGACGTCACTGGCCCTAGCCAAGATGAAAAATAAACGCCATCCAATAAAGGACCTGCTAGCTTGTAGGTAGTGGGATCCGCCGTAAAAAATGGCGCCATCCATTTAGCATCAAAGCCTAAGCGATCTGCAGCCCGTAACCC
>CANROS010000060.1 GCA_947632305.1 uncultured Paenalcaligenes sp.
TACTTACTCCTGCATACTCTGCACCTGCCTTTAGAGACCATAGACCCATTTTTAGATGCCAAGCTGACTCATAGCGAACGCCTTGCTTTTTTAGAGCTGGTGCGCCGTCGTTGCGAGGAACGCCTCCCTGCCGCCTACTTAACCGGTGAGGCTTGGCTCCAAGGCCTGCGTTTTAAAGTCAGCCCAGATTGCATTGTGCCACGCTCACCTATTGCCGAACTGCTCAGCACTCAACTCGCTCCATGGGTAGAAAACCCCCATGCCATCGAATCTGTTTTAGATGTGTGTACGGGTTCAGGCTGCTTAGCGATTTTAGCCGCTCTCACCTTCCCTAATGCCCAGGTAGACGGCGTAGACATCTCGCCTGCCGCTTTGGCCATCGCCAAAGAAAACATCACTGACTACGGGCTTGGCGATCGCGTCTGCGCCTTAGAAAGCAATCTATACAGTGCCGTCCAAGACAAAAAATACGACCTCATTATCTCTAACCCTCCCTATGTGAACGAAGGCTCTATGCAAGCCTTACCTCCCGAGTACGTACACGAACCGCGTTTAGCCCTAGCTGGCGGTGATGACGGCATGGATTTAGTCCGTATTATTTTGGCCCAAGCCGCTACGCATCTGCATGAAGACGGTTTATTGGTTTTAGAAATCGGCAACGAATACGATAATTTCTGTGCTGCTTTTCCTGAGTTAGATCCTGTTTGGCTCAGCACTGAAACAGCAGATGATCAAATTTTGCTCTTAACTCAAGATCAACTACGCGCTTTTAACGCTTAATAACAGGAACACTACGTGATTCGTGCAACGGACTTAGGTTTACGCCGTGGAACTAAGGTACTTCTTAGTAATACCCAGTTTGTCATCAACCCTAAAGAAAGAGTCGGGGTCGTTGGGCGCAATGGGGCGGGCAAATCCACTTTATTTGCTCTTTTCCAACATCTCATTGATGCCGACCAAGGTGTACTCGATATTCCTAGCAGTTGGCGCATTGCCAGCGTAGAACAGGAAATTAGTGATCGCGATAGACCAGCGCGCGAGTTCGTTATTGATGGTGATACGCATTTACGTCAGCTCCAAGCAGACCGAGCCGCTACCTCTGATGAGGACGGCGAACGCATAGCCCAACTGGAAACGGCACTAATCGAAGCCGATGCGTGGACCGCCCCTTCACGTGCTGAGCAGCTTTTAGCTGGCTTGGGCTTCAGACCCGAGCAATGGCTGCTGCCCGTGGGGCAATTTTCTGGCGGCTGGCAAATGCGTATTGCCTTAGCTCGTGCCTTAATGGCCCCCTCAGATCTGCTATTACTGGACGAACCCACCAACCACCTAGACTTAGACGCCATGCTTTGGCTAGAGCGTTGGTTGCAAACCTATCCCGGTACCGTACTCACTATTTCGCATGACACCGAGTTTTTGGATGCAGTCAGCACCCATATTTTGCACTTTGAACAGCAACAGCTTTTTAAATACCGTGGTAATTACTCAGGGTTTTTAAGCCAACGTGCCGAACGCTTACGTCAAGACCAAATGGCTTGGGAAAAGCAACAACGCGAGGTAGCCCACCTACAAAGCTTTATTGATCGCTTTAAAGCCAAAGCCACCAAAGCCAAACAAGCCCAAAGCCGCGTCAAGGCCCTAGCCAAAATGCAAGAACTCGCCCCTGTGCGTCTGGATAGTTCGGTGCAGTTCAGTCTGCCTACACCCGAGCACATGCCCGACCCACTGCTGCGCTTGATCGATACCGATTTAGGCTATGGCTCTCCTGAGAAAAAAACCATTTTGCAACACGTTAAAGTGGATGTGCGCAGTGGCAGTCGTATCGGTATTTTAGGCATGAATGGCGCCGGTAAAAGTACCTTAATCAAAACCTTAGCAGGTGAAATCAAACCCTTGGGTGGCGAACTGGTCACCTCGGCGCGGCTTGAAATAGGTTATTTTGCTCAGCATCAGCTGGATATGATTGATGCGAATCTCAGCCCTATCCAACACTTACAACGCATTGCCCCCGAGATACGTGAACAAGAACTCCGTAATTACCTAGGACGCTTTGCTTTCAGTGGAGAAATGGCCACAGAAACCACAGCCGGTTTTTCAGGTGGGGAAAAAGCCCGCCTCGCTTTGGCGCTTATTGTTTGGTATAAACCTAATTTATTGTTGCTGGATGAACCCACCAACCACTTAGACGTAGAAACCCGTGAGGCCCTAGCCGCCGCTTTAGCCGAATACGAAGGCAGTGTCTTAGTGGTATCGCATGACAGGCAATTATTGCGCTCTACGGTAGACAACTTTTGGATTGTGGCTGATGGGCAGGTATCTGAGTTTGACGGTGATCTAGAAGACTATCGCGACTGGTTACTGACTCGAGCAGCCCAATTGCGCAGCAGCAAATCAGTCAATAGCGCCGACAGCTCCACCGACACCTCGGTAGACCGCCGCACACAGCGCCGCCTAGAGGCCGAAGCCCGCCAAAAAATGGCCCTACTACGCAAACCACTGGAAAAACAAGTTCAGCAGCTAGAAAAAAATATGGCTCAGCACAAAGTACGTCTAGAAGAACTAGACAAATTAATGAGTGATCCTGATTTCTATGGCGACCAATACAAAGAGCAACGGCCTAATCTATTGACTGAGCACGGTGAACTAAGCAAAAAACTGGATTTAGCTGAAGAACAATGGCTAGAACTACAAGAGGAAATAGAAACCATCGAGCTCGCCCACAAAGTGTAAGAGCCCGCCAATCTTTCAGCTGTACAAGATGGGAGGCTACCGGCCTCTCGACGGGGGGAGGTATTTTTGGTTGAGTGGTACAGCGCGCAACGAAGCGGAGCAAGCACTGCCTGTCGAACTCAACAATACCGCAGCCTCCACCGCAAAGAGCAAGACCCGATCACAGTGAATCGGGTCCATGGCCCCTCGTACAATTCGCCGTTAACCGCCCGCGATGATGTCTAGCTTGGCTATGCCTAAAGCCAGAGTTTTGGTGCCTGCATCCCTAAAGTGGATTTGTGCTTGGGCGTCGTTGCCGCTGCCGCTCAGTGTCAAGACCGTGCCCTCACCAAACTTAGCATGGCGTACACCTTGCCCCACACGGAAATGTTGCTCACCCACAATTAAACCACTTTTGGCTACAGTAGATGCCATCCCACCATGACTAGCTGTTTGAGCGCCACCATAATTAGCGCGCGCTTTATCCCAAGAATCTCCGCCTCGCCCAAAACCACCTACCCAAGCACTGCTGACCACTGGGGCCGCTTGGCGTGGACTGAGCCATTTCACGTTTTCATCTGGCAATTCATCTAAAAAACGCGAACGCGTAGCATAACGTGTTTTGCCATGCAGCATCCGACTTTGCGCTAAGGTCACATAAACCCGCTTGCGCCCACGCGTTAACGCCACATACATCAATCGCCGTTCTTCTGCGAGACCATCTAGCTCGGCCAAACTGTTTTCGTGAGGGAATAAGCCTTCTTCTAGACCGGTGACAAAAACCGCATCAAACTCTAAACCTTTAGCGGCGTGAATCGTCATTAACTGCACTGCAGCTTGACCCGCTTGAGCTTGGTTATCACCCGCCTCTAGGGAAGCATGAGACAAAAAGGCTGCCAAAGGTGACATCGCTGCCAACACGGCATTCCCATTTTCGTCCACCGATTGAGCCTCTGGCGTCACAGGGATACGCCCCGCTACCTCTTCGGTCAGGCCTTCTTCGGTCACAAATACCGTCGCGGCATTGACTAGCTCTTGTAAGTTTTCTAAGCGCTCGGCCCCTTCACGATCCGCCTTGTAATGCTCTAGTAAGCCACTGTCGTGGACCACTTGCTCGATTAGCTCGGGCAAAGAAAGCATTTGTGCCTGACCAGCCAGCTGATTCACCAAAGCCACAAACTTGCCTAAATTCGTGCCTGCGCGCCCGGTCATATAAGGCACAGCGCGATATAAGCTGGTGTCATACTGACGAGCATAATCCCCTAATTGCTCTATGGAACGCGCCCCAATACCACGGGTGGGGAAATTAACCACCCGCAACCACGAGGTATCATCATTAGGATTATCAATCAAACGCAAATAAGCCAGCACATGTTTGACTTCTTGACGCTCAAAAAAGCGCTGACCACCATAGACCTTATACGGAATGGCCGAACTAAACAGTTGATGCTCAATAACACGAGATTGCGCATTGCTGCGATACAGCACTGCAATTTCATCATGGGCATAGCCATCTCGGATCAAAGCACGAACTTCTTCGACTACCCACTGCCCCTCAAGAGCATCAGACGCTTTTTCTATGATACGAACGGCCTCGCCTTGGCCTGAGTCCGTCCAAAGCTTTTTGCCTAATCGATCTGTATTATGCGCAATCAGGCTATTAGCCGCATCTAAAATATGACCACTAGACCTATAGTTTTGCTCTAAGCGCACCACATTGCCTTTGGCATAGTCACGCTCAAAGCATTTCATATTGCTGATATCAGCACCACGAAAAGCGTAAATCGATTGATCATCGTCACCCACCGCAAACATCACACCCTGATCGCCCGCCAATAAGGTCAGCCAGGCATACTGCAAGGGGTTGGTGTCTTGAAACTCATCAATCAAAATATGCGAAAAACGTTGCTGGTAATGCTGACGTAACGCCGTATTTTTTTGCAAAAGCTCGTAAGCCCGTAACAAGAGCTCGGCAAAATCGACCACACCCTCACGCTCGCATTGTTGCTGATACAAATCATAGATTTCTACCAAGCGACGTGTATGTGGGTCATAGGCTTCTATACGATCAGGCCGCAAGCCTTGTTCTTTTTGAGAGTTAATAAAACGTTGTACATCACGTGGGGCAAACTTTTCATCGTCTATGTTGTTCGTTTTAATCAAACGACGTATAGCCGCCAACTGATCGGCGCTATCCAGTATTTGAAAGCTTTGCACCAGCCCCGCGTCTTGGTGGTGTAAACGCAATAAACGATTACATAAACCATGAAAGGTGCCCACCCACATACCACGTGTATCAATGGGCAATAACGAATTAAGCCGCATCAGCATTTCGCGAGCGGCTTTATTGGTAAAGGTCACAGCCAAAAACGCATACGGGCTAACCCCTTGTTGCATTAACCACGCCATACGCGTGGTTAATACTCGGGTCTTGCCACTACCTGCCCCCGCTAAAATTAGCGTATGTTGGGCAGGTTGTGTTACGGCTTGAGCTTGTTCAGGATTTAAATTTTGGATCATGCTGCATAACGACGCAGACGCAAAGCGAACTGCTCTAGGCTATCAATGCCACTTTGCTGCGCACGCTGTACCCACGTACGTAAATCTGTCAGCAACTGCTCGCTGGTTGCGCTAGAGCTTTCCCATAAGCGAGACAGCTCCACCTGCATCTGCACCACAGTAGAAAGCTTGCCGTCGTCTTCGAGCACCTTTTGAATCTGAGCTCGTTGATCTTCGCTTAGTACCTGATCACCACGGCCAATCCAGTCGCCACAACGCTTCAGTAGAGATAGCTGGCCCTGATCGTCTTTGTTTTTAAGACGGGAGATTTCTTCGCTAGCCGTATGACGGATCACATCTGCGTAGCGTGCCAAGATCTCGTAGCGGTGCGTGATCACACCCTGCAAGGTCTCTAAGCTAATGTCAGAAACAGCCGCTTTGCTGGCAGACTCTAGACGTAGTTTAGGGGCCACTTTTTTAACCTGCGCTAACTTAAAGAAACGCAAGACACTGATGTACATCCAGCCTAGATCAAATTCATACCATTTACTGGAGAATTTAGCCGAAGTGCCGTACGCATGGTGATTATTGTGAAGCTCTTCACCACCAATAATAATGCCCCAAGGAAATACGTTGGTGCTGGTATCTGGGCTAGCAAAGTTGCGATAACCCAATGCATGACCAATACCATTGACTACACCAGCGGCCCAGAAAGGTATCCACGCCATCTGTACAGCCCATACGGCTAGGCCAACCAGACCAAATAAGGCCAAGTCAATGCTGAGCATAATCAAAATGCCAAGCAGGTTGTGACGGGAGTAAACGTTACGCTCCATCCAGTCATCGGGCGTGCCATGACCAAAACGCTTGAGCGTTTCTTCGTTTTTGGCTTCCTCGCGATAGAGTTCCGCACCGCGGAAAAACACCATACCTAAACCAAACACCACTGGAGAATGGGGGTCGCCCTCGCGCTCACAACGTGCGTGGTGTTTACGGTGAATAGCCACCCATTCTTTGGTGATCATGCCCGTAGTCAGCCAGAGCCAAAAACGGAAAAAATGCATGACTGCGGGATGTAAATCCAAACCACGGTGGGCCTGGCTACGATGTAAAAATACAGTCACAGAAATAATAGTAATGTGCGTAACTACCAAGGTGAACAAGACAACCTGCCACCATGACCACTGCATCAGCCCGCCGGCTAGAAAATTAAGAATATTTTGCATAGACCTATTATGGATAAACCATGTGAGTCAATTACAACTAAAGAAACACAATTTGTCAGTTTAATCAGCTAGGCAAAAAAGATTTTGCGCTAAATCAAACGACCTCTGTTTTTCGCTGTAATACGGCCGCAAAGAAACCATCGGTATGATGATAGTCTGGGCGGAGTTCTAGGTAAGGGCCTGCCATCGTCAGGTCAGGACTCCGTGAAGCTAATATAGGATTAACATCCATTAGCTCAAAGTGGGGGTGCTGTTGCAAAAACCAAGTGACTTGATCTTGGTTCTCTTGGGACAACAAGCTACAAGTAGCATAAACCAAACGCCCCCCTGGTGCGACACATTTTGCAGCTCTTTCCAAAATTTCACGTTGGATCTGCACATAATGGTCAATATCAGGCATATGAAAACGCCATTTAATATCAGGGTTACGGCGCAGCGTACCGGTACCGCTACACGGTGCATCCACTAAGACCCGTTGCGCTTTGCCATGCAAACGCTTGATGCGGGTGTCGTTAGTTTCAGTAACCACTACTGGTACTATATTCGATAATCCGCTACGTGCAAAGCGTGGTTTTGCTCGTGCCAAACGGGTTGCAGAAGTATCAAAAGCATACAAACGGCCGGTGGAGCGCATCAAGGCACCAATCAAGAGAGTTTTCCCCCCTGCACCCGCACAAAAATCAATAATCATTTCACCCCGTTTAGGGGCAACCAAAGCGGCCAACAGCTGGCTACCTTCGTCTTGAACCTCAATTTCACCTTTTTCAAATTGAGGCCAATTCACCACATATGGACGACCGCGTAGACGAATGCCCCACGGTGAGTGCGACGTAGCAGTGGGTTTAAAACGTGCCGTTTCACCACTGCTTAGCTGTGCTAATACGGCCTCACGCTCGGCTTTTAACGGATTTACCCGTAAATCTAAAGGTGCTTCGGTATTTAGGGCTGCAGCGAGAGCCTCGGAGTCTGGCATTGCACTAATTTGCTCTGCCAACCAATCAGGCAAGCTGTAACGCTGCGCAAAAGGCATTTCCATCGCGTCTAAAGTGACCACATGGCTCACCCACGCAAGCTCACCTTCGTCTAGGGCTTCGCGGAGATCTTTATCCCACGTGTTTAGTAAACCTAAGATAGCCAAGCGACGCGTACCTGAACCCACGCCACTTTCGGCCAAATAACGGTAACGGCGTAAATGACGCAACACATCAAAAACAGCATTAGTTACTTCTGCACGGTCACGCCCGCCCATATTTTTTTGTTTGCGCATCCAGTAAGACAAAACTGAATCAGCGGGATGCTCCCACTGCAAAACTTGACCTAAGACTTCGGCGACTTGATTGATACGACGCGCCATCAAAGGAATGGGCGTACTGTTTTGCGGATTTTTTTGACGCGCAGGCATCGTTTTTTTACGTGGAGAACGGTGTGTAGACATAGACCAGAAAAATTCTAAAAATTATTAAAGCGCAAACGCGCGGTGAGCTACGCCATCGACTTGGACTCTAGCGTCCTCAAGCAGACGTACTCGTCCTTCGGCTAACCATTGAATCACTTCATTATAAACTCGATGTTCAATCGCTAATAATCGAGTTGCTAAGCGCGACGCATCATCATCATGGTGTACAGGCACTATGCCTTGAGCGATAATAGGCCCATGATCCAAAACAGCAGTCACAAAATGCACAGTACAACCATGCCACTGCAGCTCTGAATCCAGTGCTTGTTGATGTGTATTAAGACCCGGAAACAACGGTAGTAACGAGGGGTGGATATTAATCAGTTTACCTTCAAATTGTTCGACAAAGGCTGGCGTGAGTATACGCATAAAACCCGCCAACAACACATAATCAGGTTGATAAACCTGAATGACTGAGGCCAATTGCTCGTCAAACTGTTGGCGATTTGCAAATTTCTTGTGTTCTAGTACCTCTGTGGGTAGGCCTTGCTCTTGTGCCCATTGAATACCTTGAGCATCGGCTTTATTTGCAATCACAGCAACCACTTCGGCATCTAGCTGTTTATTTTTTATGGTTTCTACTATAGATTGCATATTAGAGCCGCGTCCCGATATAAGGATAACCATGCGGCATTTTTTATTTGAGTCCGTCAACTTTCGCTCCAACGTTTTTCAAAGACAATTTAGTTTTGCCCGTGAAACCTACTTTTTCCATCTATCGCAATCTGCCTCGCTATAATTCTAGCGCTGCCAGTGCTTTGACCATCGGTAATTTTGATGGGGTGCACTTGGGCCATCAGGCAATTCTGCACCGTCTCAATCAAGAAGCACTGCAGCGTAATTTAACCCCTAGTGTGATGACATTTAGTCCGCATCCACGGGCTTTTTTTGCTGAGCGTGCACAACGCCCTGAATTGTACCCTGCTCAGATCAATACCCTAAGAGATAAATTGCAAAAACTAGCGGAGCACGGTACCCAGCAAATTATCTTACAACGATTCAATCACGCTTTTGCTACGCTTAGCCCCAAAGATTTCATTGAAGATCTGCTCATCAAAGGGCTACAAGTCAAATGGCTGCTCATTGGGCAAGACTTCAAATTTGGCCACAAACGCCAAGGCGATGTAGAGCTGCTGAAAGAGGCTGGGGCCAAACATGGTTTTGTTGTTGAACGCATCGAAGACGTGGTCGATGCCGTAGGCCAACGCATTTCTAGCTCTGATGTACGCACCGCACTAGCCCAAGCCAATTTAGCCGCAGCCCAAGCGCATTTAGGCTACCCTTACTGTATTAGCGGCCATGTCATTCATGGTCAAAAATTGGGGCGAACCATTGGTTACCCTACCCTAAACCTCTTGGTACCACCACGTTGCGCAGCGCGCACTGGCATATATATAGTAAAATTACATGGTTTAGCTGATCAGCCTATGGCCGGTATAGCAAGCCTAGGCGTGCGCCCCACCGTAGAAGACGCAGGTCGTCTGCTGCTTGAGGTGCATCTTTTGGACCGTGACGTAAACGCTTACGGTAAACTAATTAAGGTTGAGTTTCTACAATTCGTTCGCAACGAAGAGAAATTTCCTGATCTTCAGACAATGATGGCTGCCATCGACACAGATGCCCGCAGCGCTCGTGAGTATTTTGCCTCCCATGGACTATAAAAACACATTAAACCTACCCGAATCTCCCTTTCCTATGCGTGGCAACTTGCCTAAACGTGAACCCGCTTGGGTACAGGAATGGCAAGAAAACAACGTCTATGCAGCCATACGTGCCGCCAGTGCGGGACGTCCAAAATTTGTTTTGCATGATGGTCCCCCCTATGCCAATGGCTCCATTCACATTGGGCACGCGGTCAACAAAATACTCAAAGACATCATTGTAAAAAGCCGCAATATGGCTGGCTTTGATGCGCAATATGTACCTGGCTGGGATTGCCACGGCATGCCCATCGAGGTCCAAATTGAAAAACTCTATGGCAAAAACCTACCAGTCAAAGAAGTCCAAGCCAAAGCCCGTGCCTATGCTAGCGAACAAATTAACAGCCAACGCAAAGACTTCATTCGTTTAGGCGTATTAGGTGAATGGGACAACCCTTACCTCACCATGAACTACAGCAACGAAGCCGACGAACTGCGCGTGCTGGGCCGCATTCTAGAAAAAGGCTTTGTGTTCCGAGGTCTCAAGCCTGTGAACTGGTGTTTTGACTGTGGCTCCGCCTTAGCAGAAGCCGAAGTTGAATACGCCGACCGTACCGACCCCTCTATCCATGTGGCCTTCCCTTTTGCTGACAAAGCCAAAGTCGCTGCCGCTTTTGGCCTAGACAGCGTCGACGACGGTGCTATTGTGATCTGGACCACGACGCCGTGGACCATTCCCTCGAACCAAGCACTCAATGTTCACCCTGAATTTGAATACGCCTTGGTCAAGCTAGACACACCTCGCAGCACAGGCTCTATCTTGCTCTTAGCCAAAGACCTAGTCGAGAAATGCCTCGAAGAATGGGGATTAAGTGGTCAGGTAATCGCCACTACCACAGGTGACAAACTAGAGCTACTTACCTTTACGCATCCACTGGCGCAGCTAGATGCGGGCTACCAACGTGTTTCACCCATCTACTTGGCTGACTACGTCTCGTTAGACTCCGGTACCGGTGTAGTGCACTCAGCACCTGCCTATGGTGTCGAAGACTTTATCTCTTGTAAGTCTCATAATCTTAACGACGACGACATCCTCAAACCAGTGATGGGTAACGGTGTCTACGCCGAATCTCTGCCTTTATTTGGTGGCCAGTTCATTTTCAAAGCCAACCCAAAAATTGTAGAAGCCCTAGATGAAACCGGCAACCTACTTAAAGCCGTGCAGTTCCAGCACAGTTATATGCACTGCTGGCGTCATAAAACGCCCATTATTTACCGTGCTACCAGCCAATGGTTTGCCGGTATGGATATAGACAACAGCACCGGACGCTCTCTACGTGAAATGGCCCTAGAGGCCGTAGAAAACACCGAGTTCTATCCTTCTTGGGGTCGTGCTCGTTTGCATGCCATGATTGCCAATCGTCCTGATTGGACCTTGTCTCGTCAACGCCAATGGGGTGTGCCCATGGCATTCTTTGTACACAAAGAAACCGGTGAACTCCACCCACGCACTCCTGAACTGATCGAACTCATTGCCCAACGCGTAGAAAAAGAAGGCATCGAAGCTTGGCAAAATATTCAGCCGGCCGATCTACTAGGTGCAGAGGCCGATCAATACGAAAAAAACACAGATACGCTCGACGTATGGTTTGACTCCGGTTCCACGCACGCTACTGTATTAGGCGGCAATAACGACCCCCAAATCAAAGGCTCGCATGCGTCTCAGCTGACTTGGCCTGCCGATTTATACCTCGAAGGCTCCGATCAGCACCGTGGATGGTTCCACTCTTCACTGCTAACTGGCTGCATGATGTACGGTCGCGCGCCTTACAAAGCTCTGCTCACCCACGGTTTTGTGGTCGATGGCAAAGGCCGCAAGATGAGTAAATCTGTCGGCAACGTCATTGTGCCGCAAACCATCGCAGACAACTTAGGTGCAGAAATCCTACGTTTATGGACTGCAGCCACAGATTACTCCGGCGAGCTTTCCATCTCTGATGAAATTTTAAAGCGCGTGGTCGAATCCTACCGTCGTATCCGTAACACCCTAAAGTTCCTTTTAGGTAACATTGCGGACTTTGACATAGACAAAGATGCCATCCCCATCGATCGCCTGCTGGAAATCGACCGTTATGCCTTAGGCATGACAGCCCAAATGCAAGAACAAGCGCTGGAACACTATCTAGAATACGAGTTCCACCCCATCGTGGCGCGCTTACAAACGTTCTGCTCTGAAGACCTAGGTGCTTTCTATTTAGACATTCTCAAAGACCGTCTCTATACCACCAAGCCTGACAGTTACGCCCGTCGTTCCGCCCAAACAGCGCTCTATCACATTACCCGTGCGCTCTTAAAGCTGATGGCTCCTATTTTGACCTTTACCGCCGAAGAGGCTTGGAAAGATTTCAACTTAGGCAAAGAACAGCCTCTGACGATTTTCACTGAAACCTTCCATGCTATTCCTGTGGCGCGTGACAACGCCCCCTTAATGGCTCAATGGGCACGTATCCGCGAAATCCGTGCCGAAGTGATGCGTCACATCGAGTTAGTACGTAGCGAGGGCAAAGTAGGTTCATCCCTAGCTGCCGAGGTCGATATCTACGCCCATGGCGAAGATTACGCCTTACTCGAACAGCTCGCTGACGATCTACGTTTTGCGCTTTTGGTGTCCCGCGCAACCTTACATCGCGGTGATGAGCTACGTATCGAAGTCACACCCTCTACGGCAGACAAATGTGACCGCTGCTGGCATCACAGCACCGATGTAGGCGCCAGTGAACCGCACCCCACCTTGTGTGGTCGCTGTGTTAGCAACCTCGAAGGAACGGGCGAAGTTCGTGAGCACGCTTAACTCTATGCCCCCTAGCGCCAAAGCCCCCTCCTCAAAGCGAGGGGGCTTTATTCATTGGCTGCTTATCGCCCTCGTCATAGTGATCGTAGATCAAATCACCAAACAGCTCATAGATCAAAACTTTCATTACGCCGAACGCCTTAACCTGCTGCCCTTTTTTGACCTAACTCTGCTCTATAATCCGGGTGCCGCCTTTAGCTTTTTGGCTGACGGTGCAGGTTGGCAACGATGGTTTTTCACTGCCATCGCCTTAGTGGCTACCGTTTTGATCGTGCACCTATTACGTAAACACCCTGAGCAAAAACTCTTTTGTGCTTCGCTTAGTCTGATTTTAGGTGGCGCCATCGGCAATCTGATTGATCGCCTAGCGCACTCTCATGTCATTGATTTCTTGCTTTTTTATTGGCGGGATGCGTATTTTCCTGCTTTTAACGTAGCGGATATCGCCATCTCTTGCGGGGCTTTTTTATTAATCTTGGATGAACTCCTGCGCCTGAAAAAACACAAAAAGACCAAGGAATAATTATGCAAGCCTTAGCCAATAAACGTTTAATCTTAGGTCTGACGGGCGGTATTGCCTGTTATAAAAGCGCTGAGTTTTTACGCCGGGCCCAAGATCAAGGCGCTCAATTTGATGTGGTCATGACTCAAGGGGCACAGCAGTTCATTACCCCAATTACTTTTAAAGCCCTATCTGGCCGACAGGTGCATACCGATCTTTGGGATAACGGCAGCCCCGACAACATGGCGCATATTCATCTCAGCCGTGCTGCCGATGCCATTATTATTGCTCCGGCCAGCACCAATTTCATTGCCAAACTCGCCCAAGGGCTGGCAGATGACTTACTAAGCACCTTATGCGTGGCTCGTGGCCTCTGCCCTCTAATCGTGGCTCCTGCCATGAACAAGGAAATGTGGGCCCATCCGGCGACGCAACGCAACATTGCCCAATTAAAAGCCGATGGCGTGCATGTTATTGGCCCAGGTAGCGGCGATCAAGCATGTGGTGAAATCGGTGATGGAAGAATGCTAGAACCCCATCAACTTTTGGCGGAAACTATCGCTTTCTTTCAGCCTAAATCCTTATTAGGTAAAAAAGTCCTAATTACCGCTGGCCCCACTTCTGAGCCCATTGACCCCATTCGCACTATTACGAATCGCTCTTCTGGCAAAATGGGTTATGCCATCGCCCAAGCGGCATTTAATGCAGGCGCGGATGTGCATTTGGTGTCAGGTCCGGTCAAACTAGACGCCCCCTATGGGGTGAAACGTCATGCAGTGGAAAGCGCCCGAGAGATGCAAGCAGCCGTCATGGGTTTAGCCCCCCACGCCGATGTGTTTATTAG
>CANROS010000061.1 GCA_947632305.1 uncultured Paenalcaligenes sp.
TTGGCGTTGCTGGCTTAGATTACGTCTTCAGTAACCAGTGTGATGACTACTATCTCTTTGACTAATCAGATAAATAGTGTGGCGGATCTGGCTGGTCGCCGCGTGGGCGTGTTTACTGGCAGTGTAGCGGAAAAGTATGCCCATGATAATCGTCTTAATGTTAGCCGATATGCCCATATTTCAGAGGCTGTTAAAGCATTACAAGAAGGCGAGATTCATGCTGTTATCGCAGATGGTGAGGTCTTAGAGTATTATGATCATACGCATCCAGAGGCGAAGGTAAAAGTGGTGGGCCCAATCTTTGAGCCGAGTAAATATGGGTTTGGGGTGTATGCACATAACCCATTAATAAGGCCTTTGAATATTGAGATCATTGGGGCTCATGAAAATGGTTTAATTGCCTCTATAAGAAAAAAATACTTTGGTGAAGCTCAGTAAATGTTTTTAATTAACTTATAGTAGCTGGTTTTTTAATTGAAAATACACCTTCGCATCATAATAAAGCAGTACTATTAGTAGCATCTAAAACAGGAGGGGGTAATGGGGCCAATATTTTCTCGGCGCGACTTTATTAAATTAGGGACGATTGCCGGTATCACGGTGTCGTTGGGGCGTGTGCCATTTGCTCAGGCGTTGGAGGTGCATTCTGGTGCCCAGCCTATGGATTGGCTCAGCCCCGATGGTAAAGCACGTTACCGTTGGGATGCCATTCGCAAGGTCACAGGCGAAAAGGTATTTGCACGCGATTTTCGTGCTCAAAATCTGATGGGTTGGCCTAAAGACCAAGCCCATGCTTTCTTTATTAAAGCGACTGAGGTCGATCGTCTGTTTGAAGGGGTCGATTTATCTGTTTTAGGGCCTGAATTACAGCCTGACCAATTGCTCATGCACGAAGATTTAGAGCGCGATGGCATTCAGACGCCGCAGTTGGCTGATTTGGGTTTTGAGTTTTACGGTAAAAGCTTTTTAGTTCCTAAGGGCACCAGCGCACCTATGTATGGCCACCCTGTGGCTTTGTTGGTGTATTACGATTTTGATCGATTTGAAATTGCTAAGCGCGCTTTGCGATTTAAGACCGAAGTGGTGCAGTATGGTGCGGCAGCCGAGCCAGCGTTACCCCCTAATTATGGTGCGGCCCGTTATGTGCGGATTGGGGGCGAGCGTCCTACTGATCCTGCTTTGTATTCCCCCATGGACGATACGGTGATTTGGGGAAGTTTTGATGGGGATAAGGCGGTTTGGCCCCCGACGGATCCAGAGAATGATTTTCTGCCCCAGTCCGTCAGCACCAAGCACCGAGGCGGCGGTGGGGTAAGAGATCCTAAACAAATCGCTGATGCTTCACGTAATCAAATGAGCGAGGGCATGGATGCGGCGGCCGCGATTGCGGCGCACATCGAGGCCGCACGCCAAGATCCCTCGAAAATTGTTTTACAACGTCAAGGGTATTCGCAGTCCATTGAGCCCAGTGCGATGGAGCCCGATAATGGCAATGCTTGGTACGACGCGGACACGCGTACGCTGTATTTGTTGGTGGCAGCGCAGTCACCGTACGAAGTGGCTCGAGTCGCAGCAGATATGGTCAAGGACAATACCCGTTTCCCTGTAGAGCACATTAAATTGTTAACGGGGACTACGGTAGGTTATGGCTCTAAAGACCATTCTATCTTTCCCTTTTATGTGGTGGCAGCCTGTTTTTACGGGGCAGGGCGTCCAGTACGTATGGCCAATGATCGTTATGAGCAGTTTCAGTTAGGAATCAAACGTCACGCCATCGAAATGGATGTAACCATGGTGGCCGATAGGGCTACCGGTCAATTTGAAATCTTAAAAGGATTTTATAATTGTAACGGTGGTGGGCGCGCCAACTTTTCTTTTTCAGTGGCCCAAGTGGCGGCTACGGCGGCGCAAAGTATTTATTATTTTCCTAAGTCCGACATGAGCTCCATGGCTTTAGCAACGCCAGCGGTTGAGGCTGGATCCATGCGTGGTTATGGCACCATTCAGAGCATGTCTATTACGGAATTAATGGTGGACGAGTTAGCCACTGAACTCCAAATAGATCCGATGGAGTTACGTCGTCGTAACGCACTACGCCCTCAATACCCCAATACCCAAGGGGCCGTGCAGTTGGGGGCGCCTCGTTTAGTGGAAATGTTGGATCAGGCTGCGCAACATCCGTTGTGGTTAAACCGTGAGCAAGCCAAAAAAGACTTTGAAGCCGCTAATCCGGGGTTTAACTATGGCGTGGGCTTTGCACAGGTCCAAAAAGATTACGGGACGGGGGCAGATACCTCAGCCTTATTGCTCGAGTTCGACGCTCAGGGTCAACTGACGTTGCGTCATTGTGTGCAGGAAATTGGTACGGGAGCGACCACAGCACAGCAAATCATGGTGCAAGAGCTTTTGGGTAAAACGCCTGATATAGCCGACTTTGGTGTGACAGATTTTCCGCAGCTGCCTTTAGTCAGCAACTGGGAACCCTTTAGCATCACACAACAAAGCCAAGACGAGTTGGCTAAAAACCCGTATTGGGTGCCCACTGTTTTGCCCGCCATGAGCGCTTCTAATAGTGCTTACTTCTTAGGCTTTGGCACGCGCCAAGCGGCACAGTTTTTATGGGAGTTCACCCTGTGGCCAGCAGCTAAAGCGCTTTGGGCAGAGGGCAGTGCCGGCGGGCAGATCGCCAGTGGCGAGGTGACTTTGGCAGATCTGCGGGTGGTAAGCGGCGGCATAGGTGGGGGCGGTATGTCTACACTTAGCTTTAATCAAATTGCTAAAAAAGCCCACGAAATGGGTTTAATGACAGGTGTGGCAGTGCATTGCTTTAGTCGCTGGGAGTGGGCTAAGGCCGAGTTTGAGCTGCCTGGAGTCGGGTCTCGCATGCTTATGGTGGATGCCTTGGCGGTTAAGTACGGCGATGGGGCACCACCAGAACTAAAGCAGCGCATGAACACAGCGGGCTATGATTACATTAAACGCAGCCAAGTGCATTATCCGTCTACACAGCGTAATAATGCCGGTGTAACTACCTATACCCCGGCGGCCTGTATTGTAGAGCTTAATGTCAATAGATTTACCGGTGAGGTGCAAATTATGGGGCACCACAGTTTGTTGGACCCGGGTAAAGTGGTGGTGCCAGAATTGGTGTCCGGGCAACAGCAGGGGGGGATAGCAATGGGCATTGGTCATGCTTTGCTAGAGGAGTTCCCCTTATATAAAGAGGGGCCAGGAAATGGCACCTGGAACTTCAATCGCTATACGTTACCGCGTGCAGAACACGTCGCGGTGTGGAAACAAACCGTAGATTACTTGCCGCCATTGTCAGATAGCTCACCCCCTAAAGGTTTGGCTGAGGTCGTGTCTATTCCTATCTTAGCGGCGACTGGTAATGCCCTGTATCACGCGTTGGGCAAACGTTTTTATCATTTTCCTTTTACTGCAGACAAAATTAAAAAGGCCTTAATATGAAAATAGAGAAGCAGCCCTTAACGCTGACTATTAATGGTGAAAAAGTGGGCCCCGTTGATGTACCCGTGGGGATGCCAATGGTGGACTTTTTGCATGATTATCTCAATTTAACAGGCACCCGTTTTGGCTGTGGGCAGGGCGTATGTCATGCCTGCACGGTGGTGGAAATAGAACCGAATGGGACTAAAACAGAAAGTCGTACCTGCGTGTATGGCGCGCATTTTTTTGAGGGCAAATCCATTGTCACCATTGAGGGGCAGGCAGAGCGAGACGCCAATGGCCAGTTAAAGGCCTTAACGCCCATACAACAGGCTTTTATTGAGCACTTTTCTTTTCAGTGTGGTTACTGCACCCCAGGTTTTGTGGCGGGGGCTACCGTGTTTATGGATGAATTGCAGCGCAATCCCATCAAACGTGCTGATCTAGAAACCGCTATCGAGGCGGCCTTAAATGACCACATTTGTCGCTGTACGGGTTATGTGCGTTATTACGAGGCCGTACGTGAGGTGGCTTTAGCCACGCCAGGTTGTGTGATTGATTAAGGTGAATACGATGAAAAGTCATAAAATACGTACAGTTATTTTGCTGATCCTCGGGCTGGGAGTGGTATTTTCTATAGCGGTACTGTTGGGCTTGTTCAGACAAAATACGGTGGATCAAAGCGCATATACCCCATTAACGGATGAGCAAATGCTAGAGATCGCGCCCAGAGGACGTGAGCTGGTATTGGCCGGAGACTGTTTGGGCTGTCACTCACAAGCTCAAGGGCCGCAGGCAGCAGGAGGGGTGGCGATGGCCACCCCTTTTGGTACTATTTATTCCACCAATATTACCCCTGATAAAGAGCACGGTATTGGTCATTACACCCGTGCTGACTTCCATCGTGTTTTACGCGATGGGATTGCGCCAGGCGATCGTAATCTGTATCCGGCGATGCCCTTTGTTTTCACGCATATGACGCGCCCCGAAGACATTGATGCGATTTATGCTTACATCATGAGCATGCCGCCCTTAGCGGTGCCTAACAAGGAAAACACGGGTGCGTTCCGCTTGCCTGTGCGTCCTTTTATGAATTTTTGGACTTTGCTCAATTTTCCTGAGCGTACTCTGCCCCAAAATCCAGACCAGACCGACCAGTGGTTACGCGGTGCGTATTTGGTCGAAGGTTTAGCGCATTGTGCGGCCTGTCATACACCTCGCAACTTCATGATGGGGGTGGATTTCTCGAAGCATTTCGAGGGTGGGATGGTAGATGGTTTGGAAATCCCTCCGATTACGCCAGCGGCTTTGGGCAAATACGGTTTTGATGTGGATACCTTAACTCGCTATTTGCAAACAGGTATTGCGCCTCAAGGGACGTCTTTTGCGGGCATGAACACCGTGACGCATTTTTCTACTAGCGCCATGGAGACGGCGGATGTACAGGCTATGGCGACCTATTTACTGACGGACAAAGAGGGCAAATTAGTCACACCGCAAGCCGCGCCCGCGCCGTTACCTGAGGCCGAAAAACCGGTGCCTGATAGCCCACTCCAAATTGGTCAGCGTACCTATATGGCTGCGTGTGCGGGTTGTCATGGTATGCAAGGCGAGGGCATCCCTAATGTGTCACCTGCTATGCACGGTAATGCTATCTTGTCTCTAGACAGTGCGCATGACACCATTAGTGTGATTCTTAATGGTTTGCCCACGCAACACTTTACAGGCAATCAGCGCATGTATGCTATGCCACCTTTTTCTCATCGTCTGAGCGACGAAGACATTGCCGATGTGGCAACGTGGATACGTGCCGAATGGGGTGGTCAGGCCGAGCCTGTCACTACCGAGCAAGTCGCGAAGATGCCACGTGCTATAGACTAAAGCACCTATTTGAGTACCTCAGAGAGTAAAAATAGATCACTTTCAGGAGCAACCCGTGGAGAACACTAAGCACCGTGGTTTTTCTCGTCGAGACTTTATTAAATTAGGTACGGTAGGCGGAATGACTTTGTGGTGGGGGCGCTTACCCACTGCGCAGGCGTTAGAGGTGCACTCTGGGGCCAGTCCGACCAGTTGGATGGCGGCGGACGGCACAGCCCGTTATCGTTGGGATGCAGTACGTAAGGTAACAGGTGAAAAGAGTTTCGCTTTTGACTATAGGTCTATGGATTTACCGGATTGGCCTAAACACCAAGGTTATGCTTTTATGCTGAAAGCGACGGTGGCAGATCGGGCCTTTGAAGACATCGATTTATCGACATTAGGGCCAGAGCTGCAGCCTGACACGCTGTTAATGCAACAGGATCTGGCAGATAAAGGGCTTGAGGCTCCTACTAATATGGGTAAACGTTTTTATGGTGAACATTTATTGTTGCCTAAAGGTGAAACCGCTCCGTTACTAGGGCATCCGGTAGCCATTTTAATGTACACCGATTTTGATCGCTTTCAAGCGGCCAAGCGGGCCTTGCATTTTAACACTGAGGTGGTGAAATACGGTGTTTTAACAGGGCTTCGTCCGCCAGCTAATTATGGCGCCGCGCGGTTTGTGCGTATAGGGGGAAAAACACCTGACGCCGACCCTGTGTTTGCGCCTTTTCAAAATGGCGCCATCAAGGGAGCCTTTGATGGCGACAAGGTAGTGTGGCCCCCTTTTCCGGCTGAGCATGATTTTGTTCTGCCTGAGAGGCCTATCAGAACACGGCGAGGAGGCTACGAGGATGTATTGCCCCCAGAGGGCCCCGATGATTCTATAGCTCAGCAGGCTATGGAAGCCGCTGCTTTAATTGAAACTGAGATTCAGCAGGCGCGTCAGGACATGACTAAATTGGTTCTAGAGCGCCATGGTTTTTCTCAATCCATTGATCCCTGTGCCATGGAGCCGGATAATTGCACGGCCTGGTACGAAGCCAAAACTCGTACGTTGCATATTATGACTGGCACGCAGTCCCCCGCTGGGGTAATCAGCGCCGCAGCGGCTTTAGTTAAAGGCAATACACAGGTACCTGTAGAGCATATTGTGTTGCTGACCGGTTCCACCGTCGGCTATGGCTCTAAAGATTACTCGGTATTTCCTTATTATGCGATTGTGGCTTGTTTATACAGTGATGGGGTACCTATTCGTATAGCTAATGATCGCTATGAGCAGTTTCAGTTAGGCATGAAACGTCATTCGGTCAGTATGGATGTGACCATCACTGCCGATCGTCAAACGGGGCGGTTTGAAATTCTAAAAGGGGTGTATAACTGTAATGGCGGTGGCCGTGAAAACTTATCGGTGGCTGTGTCGCAGGTGTGTGCTCGGGGGGCTCAATCCACTTATTATTTTCCCAAATCTGATTTGATAGCAGTGGCACGGGCTACATCGGCAGTTGAGGCCGGTTCCATGCGGGGTTTTGGGGCTTTGCAGTCTATGACCATCACCGAGGTGATGGTGGATGAAATGGCTGTAGAGCTGAATTTAGACCCCATCGAGTTACGCCGGCGTAATGCCTTGCATTTTGGAGATCAAAATACTCAAGGTGGGGTGCCAGCCGGTGCGCCCCGTATAGTGGAAATGCTAGATCGCGCTGCACAGCATCCGGTGTGGTTACAGCGCGATCAGCGCAAAAAGACATTTGAGGCCACTAATCCGGGCTTTCATTACGGTGTGGGGTTTGCTCAAGTACAAAAAAAATACGGCGCTGGCGGAGACCCCAGTATTTTGGTTTTGGAGTTTGATGCTGCTGGGTCGTTGACTATGCGTCATTGTGTGCAGGAAATTGGCACAGGTGCTACGACGGCGCAGCAGGTGATGGTATGGCAAGCGTTAGGCAAGGCGCCCGACCACGTAGAGTTCGGCGTCACAGAGTTCCCTCAACTGCCTTTGCATAGCAGTGCCGCTAATCAGGCTCAACAAGATGAATATGCCAATAGCGACCCGTATTGGGTGCCAGCCCTTGTGCCTGATATGAGCTCTTCCAGTAGTGTGTATTATTTGGGGTTTGCTACCCGACAGGCTGCGCAGTTTTTGCTTGAATACACCTTATGGCCTGCTGCTCGTGCTATTTGGAGTCAAGGCGCGGGTGGTGGTTCCATTTCTAGTTTTGATATGCAGTTTTCAGATGTGCGTGTTGGTCCAGAGGGCTTGGGTGGCGGTGGGATGCAGCCATTACCATTCGAGCGATTAGCCGCGCAAGCTCATGCCATGGGGTTGATTACAGGGGTGGCTGTTCATACCTTTAGCCATTGGCAGTGGGCACGAGCTGAGTTCGATATTCCTGGCGTAGGGCTACGCAATTTACCCATGGATGCCCTAGCCGTGCAGTATGGCAAAGGCGCTACTGAGGCTTTAAAGCAGCGTATGACCACCGCGGGCTATGATTTTATTAAGCGTACTAAGGCTTTTTATCCTTCTGTGCAGCATGGTAGTGCCGGGCCTACTACCTATGCTCCTGCAGCGTACCTAGTAGAATTGAACGTCAATCGCTTTACCGGTCAGGTTAATGTGATGAGTCATCATGCACTACTAGACCCGGGCACCATGATTGTGCCCGAACTGGTATCAGGGCAACTTCAAGGTGGAGCGGCCATGGGTATTGGTCATGCTTTGCTCGAAGAGTTGCCTTTGTATGCAGATGGGCCAGGCAATGGTACGTGGAACTTTAATCGTTATGTATTGCCACGTGCTAAAGACGTGGCTGTCTGGAAGCAAACTGCAGAATACTTAGCCCCTTTGTCTGAAACCTCACCACCCAAAGGCCTGGCTGAAGTGACGATGATTCCTATTGTAGCGGCCATCAGTAATGGTATTGCTCATGCAACGGGTAAACGTTTTTATGAGTTCCCTATTGCTGCGGAAAAAGTAAAAGCCGCTTTAACTTAATTTTTTGGTTGATATTACGGATTTAACGAGTCGTATGAATGCTTTAGATATAGATGTTTTGCAGCAAGCACACGCGTGGGTGCAGGCGGGTCATCAAATTCATTTAATGACCGTAGTGAAAACGTGGGGTTCTGCACCACGCCAACCCGGAGCCTTATTAGTTATACGAGCCGATGGGCGTGTCCGTGGTTCGGTGTCTGGTGGCTGTATCGAGGATGATCTTATACGGCGAGCTCAAGAAAACCGTTTGCCCAGCACGCCTACCACTTTGATTTATGGCGCAACTGACGATGAGGCCACTCGTTTTGATTTGCCGTGTGGGGGCACCTTAGAGCTGATGGTTGAACCGGTCTTGGACACGCGTTGGTTAGACGAGGTCTTAAGCGCTATTCAGCAACAACAGCTCATTGGGCGTAGTCTCGATAGAAGCACTGGTCAGGTGTCTTTACGGCCAGCTTTGCCGCATGAAGAGCTCAGCTGTGATGCCCATACCTTTTTTAGTGTGTATGGGCCGCGTTGGCGTTTATTGATTGTGGGCGCGAATCAAACGGCACGCATGTTGTGTCCTTTAGCACAGGCCCTAGACTATCAAGTGACAGTGTGTGATCCACGCCATGCTTTTTTTTCTGAATGGGATGTGGCCGGCACACAATTAGTTCGCACCATGCCGGATGATACGGTATTAGAAATGGAGGTCGATGTACGCACTGCTATTGTGGCGGTGTCTCATGATCGTAAACTGGATGATATGGCTTTATTGGAAGCCTTGGTGTCTCCCGCGTTTTATGTAGGTGCCTTGGGTTCAAAAGCGAACCAAAAAAAACGCAAAGAGCGTTTAGCGCTTTTTGATTTAAGTCCGGCACAAATAGCGCGTTTACACGGTCCAATTGGTTTGGAAATAGGCAGTCGTACCCCCGCAGAAATTGCGATTGCGATCGCTGCTGAGCTGATTTTAGTGCGTAATGGCCTAGAGCAGGTATTAGTACAGACCAGAGCGGATGCTTAGACAGGTCGCTCTTTAGGACGACTCTTATTTTAAATAAGGCGTCGCTGTTTGCATTAGAGCTATGATTTAAGCCGTCCTATTAGCTAAGGGGGAAGAGGTGTCAAATTTAAAAATAGCGCAAGAAAGACAAATCTTGACCCTGGCAAAGCCATTACTTAAAAAGCTGTATGGGGATTTTGTGGTTGATTTGTCGCAGACAGATAGACCCGATGCCGCTATTAAGGTTTTGCAGCCTCGCAAACAAGTAGATCGAACTGGAGCGAGTTTTTCTATAGGGGTTGAAATAACCACTGTAGATCAACAAGAGCCATTGGCTTATTTTAATGGGGCTAGAAGTGAGCTCCAGGCGGTAGACATCACTATATCTAAATCCTATATTTATGATGGCGCGATTAAAAAAACGGATAAATACAAAGAATACGCAGAGGTCAAAGCATTTAGGGAAATTATTCTTATTTGTTTTAGTCAGGTGTTAGGCGTTCATGACCCTTTTTTTACGCAGTGCGTGGTGGGGTGGACAGGGTTTTTGCTGCACAAGGCCTCTTTCCCTTTTGAAAAAGTGATTTTTGTGGATTTGAAAGCCAATGAGGCTCGGGTGGTTTATGATGTGAGAAAACCGGTGCTAACACCCCCTAGCGTGGCGTGCGAAACCCAAGTGGTGCGTGGTGTGACGGATTTTGAGGCTCTTTTGGATAACTCCATAAGCATAGGTTGACAAACCCAGTCGTTGCCCCTATAATAATTTTTGTCGATGCAGTCAATGCATTGAAAGATTCTAGAGACCTTGCTCTGGCAGCAAGGTTTTTTATTTGGTCAGACGCGGGATGGAGCAGCATGGTAGCTCGTCGGGCTCATAACCCGAAGGTCGTTGGTTCAAATCCAGCTCCCGCAACCAGAATTAAACCCCAACATGTTATTTCATGTTGGGGTTTTTTCTTTTCTATCGAAATAGTTCTTGGTTTTGGCCCATTTTTAATTTAATTAAACAGATAAGAAAACCAAGCCTTTTGAAATAATGGGTTTGGTTTTTTTTCGCCCTAAGGTTTTGACATAGGCGGGGGAGACGCTGTGCTACAGTGCTATTTTGCTTTGAACGATTTGGGTGGTTGGGACGATGTCTTCTTATAAAAGTCGTGGTGGGGTGCGGCGTTTAGGGCGTGCTTTGTGTTTTTCTTGGCAGGGTTTGAAAGCGGCTTGGCGTTCCGAGGCAGCTTTTAGACAAGAGTGTGTGGTGCTCGTGGTGCTGTTACCCAGCGCTTTTTGGTTGGGGCGCACGGCTCTTGAAATATTTGTTTTGTGCTTCAGTTTACTTCTGATCTTGGTGGTGGAGCTTATAAATAGTGCCATTGAGGCGCTAGCTGATAGCATTAGTCTAGAGCACCAGCCATTATTGGGACAAGCTAAAGACATGGCCAGCGCAGCGGTACTTTTAACGATCTTAGGCGCCTTGGGCTGGTGGGTTTGGGTGGTGTTTGATCGTTTTTTGAACTAATTGTCTGTTTTTTAATCTAACCAATTCATCTTTATTGGAATACCTCTATGTCATTACAAAACCTTTTAAAGCAAGTTTTACAAACTGCTCAGCAGCAAATCCAGCCAGCAGAGCCCACCAACAAAAAGAATAAAGAGAGTGGTTCATTTTCTTTGGGCAGCTTTGCTGGTGGTGCCGCTTCGGGTAGTGTGTTGACTTTGCTGTTAGGGAATAAAAAATTCAGAAAAATGGGTGGTAAGGCAGCGATGTATGGTGGTGTGGCCGCAGTGGGCGCCTTGGCTTACCGAGCCTATGGGGACTGGAAACAAAAAAACAGCGAGCAGCCTCAAGCCGTTGTTGCTGCGCCTAATTTTGAACAGTTGCCTGCTCCTGCTTTAGAGCATCAAAGTCGTTTAATTTTGTCGGCCATGGTGGCTGCTGCCAAAGCGGATGGGCATATCAGTGCCGAGGAACAGAACCTTATTGATACTGAATTAGCGCAGTTAAATGTCTCTGAGAGCGATAAGCAGTGGTTTAATTCTCAGTTGGCCGGCCCAGCCGATCCCGCTGCCATTGCGCGTTTGGCCAATACGCCAGAGGAAAAAGCAGAAATCTATTTAGTCAGCGTTTTGATTACCGGCGCCGACACGTTTATGGAAAAGGCGTATTTAGATGAGCTCTCTAAACAGTTGCAACTAGAGGCTGGTCTTAAAGAGCATCTAGAGCAAACGGCGCTACAAGCAACGGTGGCCTAAAGGTCACGTTGCCGCGTTGGATGGTGGTGTTTGCATTTGAGGCTAAGCCCTAAGGAACGGGTAGATAGCATTATGCATCTGGTTCCTTAGGTGGGCTTTCCCCGTGCGCTAAATGCTTTGCGGATAGCTCAAGAGATTTTTGCTGAGCAAGGCATTAGCGTAGAGTTAGACTAGTTGGGCTTTATGGGTGCGAATGTGATGTAACCACGCGCCTAGGCTAATGAATACCAAAGTGACTACCGAGCCAAAGGCCAAGGTAGAAATGCCACTTAGGCCTTGGCCTATGGTGCAGCCCATACCCAGCACGCCACCAATACCCATCAAACACCCACCCCACATCGACCGTAACAGATGTTGGGGTGAATCAAAGCCTTGTAGTTGATGTTTTTTACGTATCAACGCGCTGCCAGCGGACCCCAGCACCAAACCCATCACCACCACTAAAGCGAACTTTAAGTTCATGCCAGTAGCGAGCATGGCGTATTGAATGGTTTCACCTACGGGTAGTACAAAGCTTAAGGAACTGGGTGGCACAGGATCGAAGGGATCGGCTCCTATCCAGCCTGTAGTAAGCCAACTGGCGACCACTAATAGACCGATGATGGCCCCGCCGATGAGGTTGCGCGTCCGGTGTTCAGACGTGGGCCCTTTCAGCGCAAACCAAAGCAGGATCACAGCTGCTAGACCGGCCCAGAGCAAAGGGGAGCCCCATTGTGCTGGGCTGACGTGGCTTAGGTGAAGCAGAGTTTGATTGGCGACTGTTAGCCGTAAGGTTCCTAATAAGCCGCTTAAGGTGACTAAGGCCGAAATGCCCAAAAATAATAAAACCACCAGTGAGCGTAGGTTGCCTTGGCCGAGTAAAACTAAAGCTCGCGCTCCGCAGCCGTTGGCTAAGGCCATACCATAGCCAAATAGTAGTCCGCCTAAGGGCAGCATTAGCCAAGAGAGTCGGGGGGTGAGGTAGATGGCCTGAGTGAGGTCTATCCAACCCAAAGCCACGCTGAGCTGAGTGCCTAGGATTGCCACAGCTAATGCAAGAGCACAGCTTTGCAGTTTGGATCCTGGTTGTTGAGTCCAGCGTTCTTTGAGGCCACGGTAATAACAAAACCCCGTGACCTGACCTACAGCGCCAAAGACGACTCCAATGAGTAGACCTAATCCTAAAACTAGAGAAGCGCTTTGTTCCAATTTAGTTCGCCTTTGCTAAAGGTGAGTTCCAGATGTCTTCGGAAATGGCTTGATACCAAGCAGAACCATATTCGGCTTCGAGTTGTCTGAAAGTCGCATCTGCGTCTATGGGGCTGACGCCACCAGAGGCCTCGATGAGTTTTTGGTCTTCTAGGGCATAAGCACTTGCTACTGAAATACCATGTCCTGGTGCAATTAAGCTGTAGCAGGTGTTAGCAAAGTAGGGTTCCGCACTAGGTTGATCCAGTAACGAATTCACAATAGCAGCTGCCGCGACCTTAGCTTGAGCATTAGCAGAAAAGCCAGATTTAGGCATAGGCGAAGCAATGGTAGCGTCACCGACTACATAAATGTCAGGAATTAGCTTGGATTCGAAGGTGTCTGTGTGTACAGGTACCCAGCCGCTGGCATCTGTGACGCCGGCCGCAAAGGCAATGGCTCCGGCCTTTTGAGGAGGGATCACATTGAGCACGTCGGCTTGGTGAATTTCGCCAAATTCGGTTTCTACCTGAAGCTTTTCTGCGTCAACACGTAGGACTTTGCCGTCTTGGGAGTAAGGCACCCATTCGATCATGTCGCCATAGTGTTGCTCCCAACCTTGTTGGAACAGGCCTTGCTTAGAGAAGTTCTCTTTGGCGTCTAGAATCAGAATTTTAGATTTAGGCTTGTTTTGCTTGAGGTAATGGGCCACCATGCTGGCGCGCTCATAGGGTCCGGGAGGGCAGCGGAAGGGGTTCTCAGGGGCGACCATTAAAAACACGCCGCCGTC
>CANROS010000062.1 GCA_947632305.1 uncultured Paenalcaligenes sp.
GAACAATGGAATCAGCACACGGGGCAATGCGCCTTAGTAGTGGGTGCCACTTTTCCAGAGGAAATTGCTAAAGTTCGTGCCGTGGTGGGCGATATGCCGCTATTGGTGCCTGGGATTGGCGCTCAAGGGGGTGATATTCCTGCTACAGTCCAAGCCGGCATGAACAGCCAAGGTACAGGTATGATGATTAACTCGTCGCGGGCTATTTTATACGCCAGCGCAGGTACAGACTGGCAAGAAGCCGCTGCGGCGGTAGCCCAAAAAACTCGCGACGCCATCAATGCGGCGCGTTAGTCTGAGGCTTGACCGGTGCGTTCTACACTAGGTTGGGGTGGCGCCAAATGCGGGGCCACCACATCCAGAGCCTGCTCAATCGCATAGAGCACTGCTTGTTCGCGTATCTGATCGCGATCACCCGTAAACAACTGGGTATGCGCATGAGCCACTAAGCCCTCGTCAGTGCGCCTGGCAAAGCCAAAGCACACCATACCCACCGGCTTGCCTGTGGTTGCGCCTGTGGGGCCTGCTATGCCCGTGGTGGCTATGGCCACATCTGCCTGAGCCGACATTTCCAAAGCCCCTTTAGCCATTTCCATGGCCGTTTGCTCGCTAACCGCGCCGTAACGCTCTAGGGTTTCAGATAACACCCTCAAGTCTTCTTGTTTGGCGCTATTGCTATAGGTGACATAACCCCGTTCAAACCAAGAGCTAGAACCGCTTAATGCAGTAAACGCCGCAGCAATTAGCCCTCCAGTGCACGACTCGGCTGTGGCAATATAACTTTGGTGAGCCAATAAGCGCTGCGCTAAATGATGTACCGCTTGTGTTATAGCTGGACTAAAGGACATGGTCGGCCCCTAAACAAAATAAGCGATTAAATATAAAAAGAGCAAACTATAAAGTGCGGCAATAATGTCATCTAGCATCACCCCAAAGCCACCGCTTACTTTTTGGTCGAACCATTTAATGGGGCTGGGTTTAACCACATCAAAAAAACGAAATAAAACAAAAGCCAGAACCTGCATCCACCATGTATTAAACGGCATACACCACAGCACTAGCCAGATGGCCACGGCTTCATCCCAATTCATGCCGCCATGATCAGACACCCCAAGCTCGTCTCCTGTTTTTTGGCATAACCAAATACCCACCACAAAACTAACGACTAGAAAAACAGGAATTAGGACACCGGGTAAAAACTGTAAGGCAGCCAGCCAAATCAGCCAACCCCACACTGTGCCCCAGGTACCTGGACCGGGGTGAATCACCCCTGACCCCATACCAAATGCCAAAAAACGCCACGGCTTAGCACACACCCAAGCCAAAGAAGGCCTTAAGGAAGTTTTAGTTGTCATAAAGTAAAGTGATCAAAGCCTAAATGAGCCGGTAAGGGCAAAGGATGTTGCTGTGCATCCAGCACCTCCAAGCCAGTCGCCTGAGTAATCGTACCGATACGAGTCAATTGCACTGAATGCAAAGCAGCCAACTCGAGCAAGTAAGATCGTTCCGATTTGGGGGCAGTAAAACATAACTGAAAAACGTCTCCCCCCGCTAGAACACTTTGGAGTTGTTGTTGCTGTTCTAAGCCTAGCAAAGACGAATGCACGGGTAGTTGAGACCACTGTAGCTGAGCACCACAATGGCTGGCTTGCAAAATATGACTCAAGTCCTGCAATAAACCATCGGAGATATCGATGCCAGCATGAGCATGCCCCAAAAGATGGGGTGCAAAAGCAAAAGGCGGCTGAGGTTTTTCTAATAAAGGGCGACTCGCACTAAGGCGATCTGCGTCCAAGGGCATTTGCCCTGCCAAATACTGCAGGGCCAAATCAGGAGCGCCCAAGGTGCCCGTTAGCCAAATATCATCATCCACCCGCGCCAAATCGCGACGCAAAGCCTGCGTAATAGGCACCTCGCCGAACACCGTCACAGTGAACATGATATCCGTAGAGCTACGGGTAGTATCCCCACCAATTAGTGGGCATTGCGCCTGATTGGCTAAGGCATAAAAACCAGCACTAAATGACTGTAGCCAAGCATCATCAATAGCCGGCACGGCCAAGGCCAAGACACAGCCCTTAGGCTGCGCACCCATCGCGGCTAGATCAGACAGATTAACCGCTAAGGCTTTATGGCCTAATTGGAAAGGATCCGTATCAGAAAAAAAGTGACGGCCTTCGATTAGGGTGTCTGTGCTGACCGCTAATTGGTAGCCAGGTCGCACAGCAAACACGGCACAATCATCACCCACCCCTAAATAGCCCTCTGGGGCAGCTTGATTAAAATAGGTTTTAATTAAACTAAATTCATTCAAAGCTGCCATAGGGGCCTCTTAGGAGCGTTTTTTGGAGCGATTCGCTTGATACTTTTTGAATTCAGCAGGACGTACCTGAGCAGCGACTCGATCAAGCACACCATTCACAAACTTAAAGCCATCCGTGCCGCCAAAGGACTTGGCTAGCTCTACGGCCTCGTTAATAGTGGCGCGATAGGGTACCTCGGTATGATGTAGAAGCTCGTAAGTACCCAGCAACAACACAGCATGCTCAATAGGGGACAGCTCTTCGATACCACGATCTACAAAGGGCTTGAACTGGTCTTGTAGCACGGCAGAATCACGCATTACACCAAACAGAATCGTGCGATACCATTCGGTATCGCACGTTTCAAAGCCCTTTTCACCGCGAATGTGAGCATCTATAGCACCAGACTCTTGGAGACCGTCTGCACCTCGGATGAGCCAACCATAAATACCCTGCACGGCAAAAGCGCGTGCACGGTGACGAGGAGTACCGCTTAGTTCATCCTGTTCAAAATCAACAGAATTAGTTTTCATCGTCAAAATCTTCGTCCTCGTCGTCAAATTCGTCATCGCTAGGCTCAAGTAGAGCCAATAGGTTAGCCATTTCAATGGCTGCCTGAGCACAATCTCGGCCTTTTTCAGCCGTGCGTGCGTGCGCTTGTTCTTCGTTTTCTACGGTCAAAATACCATTAGCAATAGGTAGACCTGTACCAATAGAGACACGAGCAATAGCAGCTGCACTTTCGTTGCTAACCACTTCAAAATGATAGGTTTCACCACGAACTACAGCACCTAACACAATGAGAGCATCAAACTCGGTCGTCTCAGCCATTTGGATAACGGCTACACCGACTTCAAGGGCTCCGGGCACGCTAAAAACAGTAATGTCTTGGGGATCAACGCCTAAACGGATGAGCTCTTCAAGACATGCCTCTTGTTGGGCTAGACCAATTTCTTCGTTAAATCGTGCGCGCACGATACCAATGTGTAGGCCTTCGCCGTTTAAATCAGGTTCTACAAAATAGGGCTTCATGGGTAGACTCCAAACAAAGTTAAGCAGTGGGTTCAGTCAAGTAGCCCGTTACGGTCAGGGCAAAACCGGTCATACTTGGCATTTTTCTAGGGCGTGCCAATAAACGGGCTTGACCCACGTTTAAGTCACGTAAAATCTGGGCACCAATACCATAAGTGCGTAAATCATACCGGCTCTCGGGAGCACCCGTCGCTGCATCAGCTGGCTCGGGGCGACGCAGATTAAACTGCTCAAAGATTTTGTCTTGGGAACCCTGACAGTTTAGCATTACGACTACCCCTGACTGCGACTTTGCGATCGTGGTTAGGGCATCAGGGATGCTCCAACTATGGTCTGCGCTATCAGCACACAACAAATCAATAATGGTTGTTGGTTCGTGTACTCGTACCAAGGCTTCCACATTAGGATCTATTGTGCCATGGACCAGCGCCAGATGTGGCTCGCCTGAAGCCAGATCTTTATAACCAATGGCACGGAAATCACCCCATGGTGTGGTCATGTCTTGTTCAAACAAGCGCTCGACCATGGACTCATGAGCACTGCGATATTGGATAAGATCGGCAATAGTACCGATTTTTAGATTGTGTTGCTGAGCAAATTCGATTAACTGTGGTAAACGCGCCATGGTTCCATCGGCATTTAGGATTTCACAGATCACGGCAGCGGGAATTAACCCGGCCATACGAGTTAAGTCGCAACCGGCTTCGGTGTGCCCCGCGCGCACCAAAACCCCACCATTTGCTGCTTTCAAAGGAAAGATATGCCCGGGTTGAACCAAATCGCTAGGTCGCGCATCGCGTGCTACAGCAGCGCGTACTGTTTTAGCGCGATCTGCGGCTGATATCCCAGTTTCCACGCCTTCGGCGGCTTCGATAGACACGGTAAAGTTAGTACCAAACGGGGTACCGTTACGCACTGTCATTAAGGGAAGATCAAGTTGCTCGCACCGTTCTTCAGTAAGTGTTAAGCAGACTAAGCCACGCCCATGCGTCACCATAAAATTGATGGCTTCAGGCGTGACAAACTCAGCGGCCATAACTAGGTCGCCTTCATTTTCGCGATCTTCTTCGTCAACTAAAATAACCATGCGCCCAGCGCGAAGCTCGGCCACAATATCAGTAATAGGAGAAATGTCGTAACTGTCTTGATTCGTATCGTGTGTATCTTGAGTCATAATGCCCTGCCTGATTAATTTTGTTCTATTTTAGCCTCTGCTACGCAATTAGGTACAATTTCTACCGTAAATCCTCTACTTAATTTTATCGCCTCTGGCAAAGTCTTGATTTTATGCCCATCGCCCCTATTAACACTGATGCTGGTCGCCGCCGCATCCAGTCTGTAGAAACAGGCCATCGCTTATTAGCGGCTCTAGTTGAAGCAGGGCAGCCCTTGCCTTTAGGCGAGCTAGCCGCTGCCGCCCACATGAGTTCAGCTAAAGCACACCCTTATTTGGTTAGCTTTATTAATGTTGGCTTAGTACGTCAAGATCTAGTCAGTGGGCACTATGAATTGGGGCCTTTTGCTATGCAAATGGGCTTGGTCAGCTTGCAACAATCCACCCCTTTACGCACGGCCTACCCTCTTGTCAATCAGACCGCAGCAGAAATAGGCCATACCTTAGCGACTGCCGTTTTAGGGTCTCATGGGCCCACTATTGTCCATATTTGTGAAGCCAGCTATCCCGTCCACGTTAATATGCGCGCCGGCACGGTGATGTCCATGCGTTACACCGCCACCGGGCATGTTTTTGCAGCCTGGCTAGCGCCTAAAGTTGCACAACACTATCTAGAACGCGAATTTGCAGACACAGCCGTCTTACGCAGTACCCATTTGGACTTTCAGACACCCGACTTCAAAGCCTTACTTTCAGACATTCGTCTCCAAGGGGCCGCCCAAGCCCTAGGTAACCCTTTGCCAGGTATTGATGCTATCTCTGTACCTGTTTTTGATCACTCCGGTAACATTGTGCTGGCCTTAACAAGCATCGGCCCTAGTTCCGTTTTTGATGTAAGCTTAGATGGAGCGATAGCGCAAGCAATTACTGCCTGCGCAAATCAAATCTCCTCTGCTTTAGGTTATTCCCCTACTTAATTTTTACATTGCTGTGTTAGAACGCGAACTTAAACTCTATGTGCCCGTCGCCCAACAGGCGGCTGTGGCTCAAGCTATGGCTTTGATGCAAAATCAGCCTGCTTTTTCTTTGGCAGCCCAATACTTTGACACAGCTCAACGTGACTTAGCTCGTCAACAAGCCGCTTTACGCCTACGTCTTGAAGGTGAACAATGGGTGCAAACATTAAAGCTACGAGCCCAAGATGAACTCAGTGTCTTGGAGTTTAACCACCTGCGCGATGCGCCTTCCTTAGATCTCAGCCTTTATGAAGACACTGCCGCTCAGGCCGTCATTCAAAACCTAAGCCAACCCTTAGTAATGCGTTATCAAACCAAAGTGGTGCGCACCACCGCTTTAGTTTGGCATCAGGGCTCAGAAATAGAAATTGCTTGGGATGTTGGGCAAATTAAAGCTAAAAATCACTCACTACCTATTAGTGAAGTCGAATTTGAGCTGAAATCAGGCCACATGGCAGCCGTTTTTGACTTGGGCAGCCAATGGCTGCAAAGCTTACCCTTACTGCTCGAGCTACGTTCAAAATCAGAACGCGGTGATGCCCTCTATGAACACACCCCTACTGACTCCGCTCCGCTGCATGGAGCAGAAGCGGCTTTGGCCTTGGCAACTCAACCTTATCGCTTAGGCCAAACTTCGATTCCTGAGCCAATCAGCTTAGTCACGTTATACCATCAGGCCAGCCAACGCTTTCTAGCACAAATCATTCGCAATGCGGCATTTTTAGCTGGAGTGGATGAAATCCATGCCCCTTCTGAGCTACAAGCTAGCTATTTGACTTTAATGCGCGTAGGCATGCGTCGTTTACGCTCTTGTAGACAACTCTTCAAACCGTGGTTACACGCCTCAGAAGAACAACAAGCAGAAAAATTACTGCAGCAATACCGCAAATTTGGCCAATGGCGCGATAAAGATATGTTGTGGTTAGAACTACAACCTAAAATCATTGCAGCCGGTCTACCCGCTGCCAAAAAACTGGAGCCACCAAAGCGGCTCAAACGTAACCCGCGCTTGGGGGCTGCGAGTCAGAGCTATCAACTCTTGCTTTTAGAAAATTTAAAGAGCCTAGTCCTAGAACAAGGGCTGCAAGACAAAGCGACTGATCCAGATCAATTGCAACGTCTAGCACGCCGTTTACGGCGCACTTGGGATCGCATCCAAACACTCAGCCGTCAATTTGACACCCTATCCCCTACTGAGCGGCATCACCTACGTAATCAAATTAAGCGCTTGCGCTATAACTTGGAAACCCTCAGCTACGATGAAAGCCAGCCTGTGTATGTGTATTTAGCCAAAGCTCAAGATCACTTAGGCGGCCTCTGCGATGCCTACGTTGCTAAACAATGGTACAAGGAACAGGCCTCTACCAAAGAACAAAAGCAATTTGCGTTGCAGTGGTTAAACGAAAAAATAGCAAAGTACGATCTAAAAAGTAAAAAAACACTGGACTTACTACAAGCCCAGCGTTTAGAAATAACCCCTTTAGAACTAATCGCCCAATAAAGCGCCTGCAAACTCACTGGCAACAAAGGGCTGCAAATCATGCATGCCCTCGCCAACGCCAATCCAGTAAACAGGAATAGGACGCACGCCATTGCTACCAGCCGCCACGGCAGCTAAGATGCCGCCTTTAGCGGTACCATCTAGCTTTGTGACCACCAACCCTGTTAGGCCTATGGCGGCATCAAAGGCTTTGATTTGCGCCAACGCATTTTGTCCGGTATTGCCGTCAATCACAAGCAAGCACTCATGCGGAGAGCTCCCATCGGCCTTAGTAATAGCGCGTTTTACTTTTTTCAGTTCTTCCATCAGGTTTAGCTGAGTAGGCAAACGTCCTGCTGTATCCACCATGACTACATCGGCGTCTCTAGATTTACCCGCCACTACGGCATTAAAAGCCACGGCTCCGGGGTTGCCACCTTCTTGGGCGATAACCTGTACATTATTACGATTACCCCACTCGACCAATTGCTCGCGGGCCGCCGCTCTAAACGTATCCCCTGCTGCCAGTAAAACACTGGCTTGCTGCTGTTGGAACGTATAGGCTAATTTACCTATGGAGGTGGTTTTACCTGCGCCATTCACCCCGGCAATCATTACCACCAAAGGCTTAGCGGACTTTAACGGAAACTGTTTTTCCAGAGGTTCTAAATGACGTGTCAGGGCTTCACGCAAAATCTTTTTCACCTCAGCCCCGTCAGTGATCTTTTCTTTACGAACACGAGCACGTAGTTCAGTTAACAGGGAGTCCGTGGCCTCAACGCCTGCATCCGCCATAATAAGAGCTGTTTCTAACTCTTCAAATAAATCCTCATCAACCTTTACGCCCACGAATAGAGTGGTTAGACTTTGGCCCGTGCGCGACAAACCTTGGCGTAAACGCGATAACCACGAGCCCTTAGTGGGTTTTTCTTGGGTAGAAACCACCGGCTCTGGCTCTGGCTCTGGCTCTGGCTCTGGCTCTGGCTCTGGCTCTGGCTCTGGCTCTGGCTCTGGCTCTGGCTCTGCAGGCAAGTCTAAAACAGACTCTTCGGGCGCAAGCTCTTGTTTTATATTGAGTTGTTCCTCTACCACACTCTCTGATGCTTCACGTTTTTTCTCGGTGAAAATGGCATCCGTTACGGTTAGATCGGCCTGCTCAACTAACTGTTGACGTGCGACAACTGGCTCTGGTTCAGCCACAGGCATCGGAGTCACTATAGGCGTGGGCTCAGTAGGTGCTGGCTCGGGCGGTATGCTAGGTGGAACGGATTCCACTAAAGGAGCGACAGGTTCGGGCTCGATAACAACTGGCTCCGCTGACTCGGAGGCAGCCAGCTCTTTTTCGAGTAGCTCTTGTGCTTCTTGCTCTTTTTTCGCTTTACGTCTTTTAAAAAAACTAAACATGGCTTTACACTAAACCTAATTTGTTAGATCACGCTCTAAATTTGGCATGAAAAAAAATACTATTCGCATCGTAGGCGGCCAATATCGCCGCACCCCCATCCCTGTGGTCGATGCCATCAGCTTGCGTCCCACTCCTGACCGCATCCGCGAAACCTTATTTAATTGGTTGCGCTACTTTTGGGATGACAATTTCGAAACCAAACGCGTACTCGACTTATTTGCAGGCACTGGCGCGTTAGGATTTGAAGCAGCCTCACATGGCGTGGAGTTCGTACAAATGGTGGAAAAAAATCCTGCGACAGTCGCCGCTTTACGCACTTTACGCAACAAACTGCAAGCCACCCAAGTCCGTATCCATCAAGGTGATGCGATGCATGTACTGGAACGCGCCGACAAGCCGTTTGACTTAATCTTTTTAGATCCACCTTTTCATCAAGGTTGGTTAGATGCTATTTGGGCACAACTTCCTACTATTTTACAAGCAGATGCATTAATCTATGTAGAAAGTGAAATGCCAATTTCATTTCCTTCAAACTTTAGCAGTTTACGCCAACAAAAGGCAGGTCATGTTCACTTTCAACTACTAGAGTTTGCAGCAAGTACTAAAACAGACAATAATGCGGACAAGACCCTCCCCATTACCTAAACTTTCTTTAAATAACAACAATACGACAACCTCTACTCTCTCATAAAGTTAACTATGATTACTGCTGTTTACCCAGGCACCTTTGACCCCTTAACTCGAGGTCACGAAGACCTAGTTCGTCGTGCTGCGAATTTATTTGACCGTCTGGTTGTCGCTGTAGCGTACAGCCCTAATAAACACCCATTTTTCACCGTTGATGAACGAGTAGAAATTGCTCAGGAAGTGCTCAGCCACTACTCCAACGTAGAAGTTAAAAGTTTTGGTGGTTTATTAAAAGACTTTGTACGTGAGGAAAATGCACGCGTTATTGTGCGGGGCTTACGTGCTGTGTCTGATTTTGAATACGAGTTCCAAATGGCGGGTATGAACCGCAACCTTTTACCCGAAGTCGAAACGTTATTTATGACGCCTTCGGAACAATATCAATTCATCTCGGGCACCTTTGTACGCGAAATTGCGATCTTAGGCGGTGATGTCAGCAAATTTGTTTTCCCATCGGTAGAACGCTGGCTGGTCACTAAATCCGCCGAGCATAGAAACAACAAAGCGTAACTTCGCTTTTAAGCCTAAAAGGGTTTACACTAGGTATGACTTCCTTTTAGGCTTTTAGCGTTTATTATCATGGCCTTATTTATTACCGAAGAATGCATCAACTGTGATGTATGCGAACCCCAGTGCCCTAACACCGCCATCTACATGGGGACCGAGATCTATGAAATCGATCCCAGTTTATGTACCGAATGCATAGGGCACCATGACGAACCACAGTGCATTGTGTTTTGTCCAGTGGAGTGCATCGAAGTGCACCCTGATCACCAAGAAAGCCAAGATCAACTCTTGGCTAAATATGAACGCCTAACTGGCATCACTGGCTAAGCCCTTACTCTCTATCTGGATTACCTGGATCTCTTTTTAAAAGCAAGCAGCTCTGTCCCACGATATGTTCAAACCAAGCTGCTGCCAACGGCCCTTCGTTGATAGCAGCGATGGGCCTCCCCTCGGCATCTGTAGCCACACACCTAAAACTATCATCGTCTTCCAACACATCTAAGGCTAGTTCCAACAGCAACATGCCAGGGGCGCGCACTTGCAACTGCCCAAACTTACAACGCAACGCTAATTGCTCCAGCCCTACACAAGCAGAGGCGGAAAGTTGCTGTCCGCTCGTGTCCGCTAAAAACCACTGGTGCTGGTATTGGTTATCTAGTTTTAGGGTAGGACCAAATTGAATAGGACTGACTGACATAGTGCTCCTTTAGTTTTTCAGCAAGCTTTTTAACGTATCGCCTAGTGTTTTGCTCACTTCTGAATTAGGCGCATTTTGCGTTAAACCCAACGGTGGGCCTTCTGCTGTACTACGGCCCAATAGGCTTAATAAACCATGATCCATGGCCTCTATGACGCTAGGATGCTCTAGGCGCGACCACTGTACCCGGTACACGGGTTTACTCCAAGGCCCACTAAAGCGAATGTAAAAGGGGTGTGAACTCAATTCGGTGAGACCTTGATAGGCTTCAGGCAAATTTTTAGCCTCTAGATCAATTTGTAAATCTAGCTCTACTTGCTGATTGACGGTATCCAGATAGGAAGGCGGCAAAGTCTTGACATTGAGCCCGGGGCTTAACAACTCAAGCTCTTTAAACACCCCCTGACCTTGTTGCCACTGCAAATCAACTGCCAAACGAGTAAACGGAGTGCGTTGCTGTAAATCAACCTGTTCAACAGGCGGTGTGACTTGGCCACTAAAGACATTGCGCACCGCTTCGTTTGACTCAGCAATCGTACGCCAAATATTCCAGCCCTCAAGTTGCCCGGACTCTGCTTGAATTTGGAGGCTACCATCTAAATAAGCACGACGGGCTAAAGCAGTGCGGCCTTGAGTTTGTACATCTGCCCCTATATCGCCTGTTCCCGTTAAACGCACACGTCCTCCTACTGCAGCCGATAATTGCGCTAAGTCAATCTGGCTTAGGTGAGTCTTAAGTTGCAACTGACTATCGTTGTGCTGCCATTGGGCTTCGGCCTCGACCTCACCATCAAAGATCTGCGCCTGTAATTGCTCTAGATGTACGGTACGGTCTCGCTGTTCAATCTGTGCGGTTAACTCTTTGGCTTGCAGCTGCCGATAATATAACTCATCAGCATTGATACTTAGCTGGGTGCGCAAACCCGCCCAGTCAAAATAACTCGGCAGCATCACAGACTCTGTCTGGGCATTTGTGGGGTTTGAGCTATTGGTAGCGGCAGCCTCTGCAGGGGTTTTCTGCAACCACGGATTGATATCCAGCTCTGTTGCATCCACTTGTGCAGCAAATAACCAGTGCTCGTCATGTTCAAGAGAGGTCTGAATCTGAGCATCTGTATTAGCACTTTGCCAATGCCCATCAAATGTGAGCTTGTGTTCGGGTAAGAACCAAGCCCCAGATCCGGTTAGCTTAGCTTGAGCGGGATTAGGATTCAGCCTTTCGTCTTCGAGCAATAAACCAGCCGTGAAGTCTGGCCAAGTCAGCTGCTGCTGTTCATGATCCCATTGCAGCGTGCTGAGCGCATCCAATTTCCACGCTCGCAACCCGTGCTTGCCGGCCACGTCTAACTGCACAGCCGGTAAAACTAAGGATTCTAAATTACCTTGCGTGGCTTTAGTGCGCAGACTCATACCAAACATTTGAGTGCCATGTGACTGCTTAAACGATAATGCTATAGGCTCGGCCTGTACCTGACCTAACTCTAGATCAATGTTAGGCACATCCAAAGCCACCTCAACTTTGTGCTCTGCCGCTCCTTCGGGCACAGGTAAAAAACCCGAAGCACGCCACTGCAATTTTTGAGTGTTAATCACCCGCAAATTGCGCTTTAAATTTAACTGAGCCACATTTAAATTGAATTGGGCTCGATTCAGTTGCAGATCGGCATCTTGCCACTGCCCCTGAGACACCAATTCTAATTGACGCGCGCGTAAGTCTTCTGTCAGTGTTAGGAGCTCAAGCGCGCCGCGTAAGGTAGCGCTTTGAGCCGTGTAAGCCCCTACATTGCCCGTCAAATTGATGTTCATTTTTTGAGCACCAAAACGATACAAATGGGGCTCTAACTGCACTAAGGCTTGGCCTTCTAAAGCGGCGTTAGCCACTGGTTTCTCGCCTTGCAAGCTGCCTTTAAAGATCACATCAAACGGCTGCCCAAATGTCATCCGGCCCGTATTCAGTTCCAGATTCACTATGCGCATCTGCGTCGCACTGGCCTGATCATAAAAATGGATCTCACCCTCTTTAAGGTCTAGACCCGCAATATCAATTTGAAACTCGGCTTGAGCCGCATCAGGCACGATGGAAGAGCTTTTGCTTTGAGGCTGCTCAGCCTGAGCCGCAGGCAAAGGACTTAAACTACCACTAGCTGCACGGGTTGGCCCTATTTGACGTTCCAGTAAATCAGAAAAGTTGAATTGGCCTTCGTCATCACGCTCTACCCAGACCTTAAACCCACTAACAGCCACATGATCAACCACCAGTTTATTCCACAGTAGGGGCCACACTGCTACGGCAAAGCGAGCGCTATCTACCGAGGCAAAGGTAGTATCACTAGTATGATCCGATAAAGAAACATGTTCTACTGCTAGTCCAATACGAGGAAACAAAGAAAGCTCTATATCACCCTCAATGTTTAAGTGGCGCTGATAGCGTTCGTACACCAATTGTTCGACTTTATTTTTATACGCATTTGGGTCAAAAGTAAGTAAAAAAACTGCCGCCCCAACTAAAGCGACGATGACAAAGACCACGAATGTGAAAAGTCCTCGTTTAAACCATTTTTTCATCTGGGTTTCAAGTCCTAAAACTGCTGTTAAATGTGGCAGCTATGATGCCTAGAAAATAAGTAAACCATTAGCAAAATTTGATCTATTTAAATATAACTATAAATATATCCTGATAGTTTATATTGCTCTTTTAAGAACCAAACCGCTTAATCTGCCTACTTTTCAATCTTTTATCTCTTTATTGCCATGAAATTTGAAACTTTAGCTGTCCATGCAGGCTATCAGCCTGACCCGACCACCAAAGCTGCGGCGGTGCCTATTTACCAAACCACGTCTTATGCCTTTGACAGTACTCAGCATGGTGCTGATTTATTTGACCTAAAAGTACCGGGTAATATCTATTCACGCATTATGAACCCAACCAATGCGGTTCTAGAAGAGCGTGTAGCGGCACTAGAAGGCGGCGTAGCTGCTTTGGCAGTGTCCTCTGGTATGGCGGCAATCACTTATGCTATCCAAACCATTGCACAGGCTGGTGACAACATTGTTTCGGTAAGTAAGCTTTACGGTGGTACCTATAACCTATTTGCACACACCCTACCACGTCAAGGGATTGAGGTGAAATTTGCACCTCATGATGATATTGCGGCGTTAGAGGCCCTAATCGACGACAAAAC
>CANROS010000063.1 GCA_947632305.1 uncultured Paenalcaligenes sp.
CGGCGCTTTTTGCCACGTACGGCTGGGCACATGAAAGGTGTCCAAGCCGTACGCCGTATTGTAGAGCACTGCGGTTACGCAGGGGTTCAATACCTTACTCTATTTGCTTTTAGTTCAGAAAATTGGCGTCGACCCGAAGACGAAGTCTCGTTGTTGATGCGTTTATTTGTGCAAGCCCTCGAAAAAGAAGTCCATAAGTTAGAAAAAAAAGGGGTGCGCTTGCGTGTTGTCGGTGACTTGAGTCGTTTTGATGATCAATTGCGTCAACTTATTCAAGCGGCCGAAGCGAAAACAGCCCATAACGACACATTGCATTTAACCATTGCGGCCAACTACGGTGGGCGCTGGGATATTCTCAATGCAACCAAACAGCTTTTAGTGGCTCAGCCCGAACTGGCTTTAAACCCAGAGGCCATAGACGAACAGGCATTTGCGCCGTATTTAGCCATGGCTTTTGCACCAGAGCCTGATTTATTTATTCGTACTGGGGGCGAGCAACGTCTTTCCAACTTTTTAATGTGGCAATTGGCGTATACTGAGCTTTATTTCACTGATGTGTACTGGCCTGACTTTGGGGCAGAACATCTTAAAGCTGCCTTTGAATGGTATAGCCAACGCGAACGTCGTTTTGGGCGAACCAGTGCGCAGCTTTAACGCTTAACTAGGTTTTGTATGTTAAAACAACGCGTTATTACGGCCACCGTTTTGATCGCGCTGCTGGTGGGCGCTATTCTGGCACCAACCCCGTGGGTCTTGGTGCTTATTTTATGCGTGATGGCCAGCTGTGCGGTGTGGGAATGGCTACGTCTTAGCTACGGCGATAACACCTTACTGCCTGTAATTCTGGCGGTTTTGTTTGGGGTGGGGGCTTTTTTTATGGCTCAGTATCGCATCGATCATCTCAGCTTACTTAGCTTGCAAAAAAGTCCTTTGGTGCTGCTGAGCCCCGCCATTATTGCCTATTGGATCTTAGGGGTGGGCTTAACGTTGGTGTTAGCCCAAACGCAACAGCGCCAAAATCGTTTAGGCTTATCTGTTTTTGGGGTGCTAAGTATAGCAGTAGCCTGGATGGCCTTAGTCGATATGTGGTTGTATCGTGGTGCTTGGTATTTGTTGTCTATGATGGCCGTAGTTTGGGTGGCCGATATTGCTGCCTATTTTGCAGGCAAAGCCTTTGGCAAGCGCAAGTTAGCCCCTAAAATTAGCCCAGGAAAGACGTGGGCTGGGGTAGGTGGCGCCGTCATAGGGGTAGTTGTTTGGATTTTTATCAGTGCACTTTGGCAAGGCTCTTTTGGGGCTGAATTAATTCAAAACTGGTCTTGGTTTGGCGCTATTGTGATTGCTGTGTTTTTGACCTTCTTCTCTATAGCAGGAGACTTGTTTGAATCCCTGCTCAAGCGAAGAGCTGGTGTCAAAGACTCCAGTCAGCTTTTACCTGGGCATGGTGGGGTGTTGGATCGCATTGACGCCTTAATTCCAGTCGCTCCTCTCGCGGCTTTTGTGGCTGGGCCTTGGTTGCAGGCTTTATTAAATTAAGCGGTTTTAAATTAGTGACGTATTTCTCATGATCCAATCCGTTTGTATCCTTGGTTCCACGGGGTCTATAGGCCAAAACACCTTAGATGTGATTGCGCGACATCCCGATAAAATGCGTGTGTATGCCTTGACTGCTTTTAGTCGGATGACGGCTTTAGCGCACCAAGCCCATGCTGCCAAGGCACAAGTAGTAGTGGTGCCTGACGACGAAGCGTGTGCCCAGTTTAAAGCGGCTTGGCAGTTTGAAATGACGTGCCCAGAAATACGCTTAGGTAAAGAAGGTCTAATCAGCGTGGCCACCGATAGTGCCGTTCATACCGTGATGGCTGCTATAGTAGGCGTCGCTTGTCTAGAGCCCGCCTTGGCGGCTGCACAGGCAGGTAAACGTATTTTATTGGCCAACAAAGAGTCGTTGGTGGCGGCTGGGCATATTTTTATGCCAGCGGTACGTGACAACGGTGCGGTGCTGCTACCTATTGATAGCGAGCACAATGCCATGTATCAATGCTTGCCTACTGAGGCCCAAATCAGTGCGCCATTGCAACCTTATAAAACCATTGAACGCTTAATTTTAACGGCTTCAGGTGGTCCCTTCAGAGACTTGGAACCCAGGTTACTGCAGGCAGTGACGCCGGCCCAAGCCTGTAATCACCCTAATTGGTCCATGGGACGCAAGATTTCAGTGGATTCAGCTACCATGGCAAACAAAGGCCTAGAGGTGATTGAAGCCCATTGGTTGTTTGCTATGCCTGCAGCTCAGATCTCTGTGGTGGTGCATCCTCAAAGCGTAGTGCATTCGATGGTGGAATACACCGATGGTTCCATCTTGGCGCAGCTAGGGCAGCCAGATATGCGTACCCCTATTGCGTATGGTTTGGCGTATCCGGAACGCATTGCGAGTGGAGTCGGGCTCATGGACTTATTGCAGTTGGGCTCTTTAGAGTTCAGCCCGCCTGATTACAGTCGCTTTCCCTGTTTAAAATTGGCTTTTGATGCATTAAATAGTTCTCAAGCCGCCTGTATTGCTTTAAATGCGGCGAATGAAATTGCGGTTGAGCATTTTCTACAAGAAAAAATTCGTTATACCGATATTGCTACCATCATTGCGCATACTATTGATCAAATTGAAAAGCAGAGCTATGACTTGACTACCTTAGGGGCGGTGCTTGACCTAGACGCTGAGTCACGACGTATTGCTGAGTGCTACTCTCATTCTTTAAGTTCTATCCATTAATTATGTTATTTACTTTGCTAGCATTTGCGGTAGCGATAGGCTTGCTGGTGACTATTCACGAGTTAGGCCACTATTGGGTGGCACGACGCTGTGGGGTTTATATAGAGCGGTTTTCTATTGGTTTTGGCAAGGTATTATTCAAGCGTACCGATAAAAACGGTTGTGAGTGGGCGGTATCTGTTCTGCCCTTAGGTGGCTACGTCATGATGCGTAGTCAAGCGCCAGAGCAGGCTTCAGAGGCCTACAAAGCCTCTACTTTTGAATCCAAAACATTAGGGCAGCGTGCTGCGATCACGGTGGCAGGGCCACTGGCTAACCTTATTTTGGCTGTGTTGTTATATGCGCTGATAGGGGTGGTCGGCACTCAAGAGCCTGCTGCAGTAATTGCTCAGCCTGCCCCGGGCACTGCCGCTGCAGTGGCTGGGCTACAAGGAGGGGAGCGGGTCGTAGCCGTCGATCACAAAGCCGTTCAATCTTGGTCACAATTGCGTTGGCAGTTGATGGATCGTTTACAAACGGGGGGTGAGGTCGAGTTAACAGTACAAAACAGACTTGGCTCTACCTCAGATCATTATTTACGCTTTGCTGGTAGCGCGCTAAATCCAGAAGTCGACCCTTTGATAGGAACAGGATTAAGCTTAGCGATTCCTGCTCCTACCATCCAAGAGGTAGTGGCAGGTTCAGCCGGAGCGGCAGCAGGCCTTCAGGCGGGCGATAATTTGGTTGCATTAAATGGTCAAGCCATAGTCAATGCGGCTCAGTTCGTGAGCGCCATTCAAGGCTTAGCCAATCAAACCATTGAGCTTGAGGTAGAGCGCCAGGGCCAAATACGAGTCTTACCGGTGCAGGTAGCGGCCTCTACCGATCAGCAAGGGCAAACGGTAGGCCGCATTGGGGTTATGCTGGGGGCCGCTGTTGAAATGGTGACGGTACGTTATGGGCCTATTGCTAGCATAGAGCAAGGCATTAGCCGTACTGCGGATACCTTTTGGTTTTCCTTGAAAATGTTAGGTCGCATGGTCACTGGTGACGTGTCAGTGAAAAACATTAGTGGCCCTGTATCCATTGCAGACTATGCCGGCCAGACGGCTCGCATTGGTTTAAGTGCTTATATTCATTTTCTGGCTTTGATTAGCATTAGCATTGGCTTACTTAATCTTTTGCCTATACCTATGTTAGATGGGGGGCATTTGCTGTATTATGCCATCGAGGCAGTCACTGGACGACCAGTATCCGATGGGGTAAAACTCATAGGGCAGCGTATAGGCTTGGGTCTATTGGCTGCATTAACCATGTTGGCATTTTTTAATGACTTTAATCGGTTATTAAATTAAGCTCATATCTTATAATATTCATTTCTTTGATTACGCAGGGACTACAAAGGATGTCATTTAGTCGAAAAAAACCATTTGCATTGCGTGCTGTGTCGGCTGCTTTAGCCGCTTTGCTTGCTCCATTAGTCCATGCTTTCACGCCGTTTGTGATTCAGGATATTCAAGTCAATGGTATTCAACGTGTTGATCCTGGTGCCGTCTTTGGGTTTCTGCCTGTTAAAGTGGGTGAAGACTTTGATGAAGGCAAAGCTAGCGAAGCCATACAACGTTTATATTCCAGCGGTTACTTCAATGACGTTAAAATTGACGTAGAAAATGATGTTTTAATCATTACGGTCCAAGAGCGGCCTACTATTGCATCCATTAGCTTTAATGGCATGCGCGAGTTTAATGATAAAAATATTTTACAAGCTTTGGCCCAAGTCGGTTTTACTGAGGGTCGTGTTTTTGATCGTTCTATGCTCGAACGTGCTGAGTTCGAACTCAAGCAGCAGTACCTCGCCAAAGGCAAATACGGCGTAGAGGTCAGCGCCATTATCACCCCTTTACCTCGTAATCGTGTGGGCGTTAGCTTTGATGTGTTTGAGGGTGATCTAGCTAAAATCAAAGAAATTAATATCGTTGGTAATGATCAAGTCAAAACCGACGTCCTATTAGATCAAATGCAGTTAACTACGTCGGGCATGATGACGTGGTATACAGGCACAAATAAATACGCTCGCGAAAAACTCGAAGGCGACATAGAACGTATTCGCTCCTATTATTTGGATCGCGGCTATCTCGAGGTTCAAATCGAGCCGCCTCAGGTTTCTATTTCCCCTGATCGCAAAGACATCTTTGTGACTTTGACTATCAATGAAGGGGCGCAATACACCTTAACAGAGGTGAAGTTAGCAGGCGACCTGCTCGGCCTCGAAGACCAGCTTACCCCTTTGGTAAAAATCAAAGCCGACGAGGTGTTTTCAGCTGAAAAAACCAGTCAAACCGTAAGCAGTATTTCTGAGTATTTGGGCAGTCTAGGTTATGCGTTTGCTAACGTTAACCCCAATCCGGTTTTAAACCGTGATAACAATACGGCTGAGCTGACTTTCTACATTGATCCAGGCCGTCGTGTATATGTACGTAGGATCGAGGTGGGTGGTAACGTACGTACCCGTGACGAGGTGGTTAGACGTGAAATGCGTCAACAAGAAGCCGCTTGGTATGATTCCAACAGTATTAGCGTCTCCCGTGATCGAATTGACCGCTTAGGCTATTTTACCGAAGTTGATGTCACCACCGAGCCTGTACCTGGCGCTATTGATCAGGTCGATGTGATGGTAGACGTAAAAGAAAAACCCACCGGGGTGATTAATCTTGGGGTGGGTTATGGTTCAACTGACAAAATTATGTTGTCAGGGGGCATTAGCCAAGACAATATTTTTGGTAGTGGTAACAGCTTGTCTTTGCAGTTAAATACCAGCGAATCAAACCGAGCCGCTGTGTTGGCTCATACGGATCCTTATTGGACCAAAGACGGGATCAGTAAAACCACCTCTTTGTACTATCGTCGTACTACGCCTTATGACAATAATAGCTCGGATGGTGATTACGAAGTCACAGCGATTGGGGCCGGTTTAAACTTTGGTGTGCCCATTTCAGAAAACGACCGTATATACATGGGGGCCAGTTATGAGTTTAACCGCCTTGATCGTTTAAATGAATTAAGCACCCCGTTAGCCTATCAAAATTTCGTCAAGGAATTTGGTAAAAGCAGCCATGCGTTAATCTTTAATCTAGGTTGGGAAAAAGATACTCGAGACAGTGCGTTGGCCCCTACACGAGGCAGTTACACACGTTTGTCAGGTGACTTCTCAACGATGGATTTGCGTTACTATTTACTCAGTGCGCAGCAGCAATATTATTTACCTTTGGGCTCGAATTACACCCTAGCCTTAAATGGTTTGGTGGATTGGGGTAAAGCTTATGGTGGTCGCAGTTATCCTGTGATTAAAACAGTGCATGCAGGTGGTATAGGAACAGTCCGAGGATTCGAAGGGGCTTCTTTAGGCCCACGCGATACCTTAACGGGCGACTACTTGGGTGGATCTCGCCGTATGGTCGGAACAGCGCAGTTGTATTTGCCTTTCCCTGGCGCGACGCGTGATCGTACCTTACGCTGGTTTGTATTTGGCGACATGGGTCGTGTTGATAATACCAGTGGTGGATGTCCTGCAGGTCGCTCTGGCGAACGAGTCGAAGATGCTTGCGGATGGAGATACTCAGCAGGTTTGGGCTTTTCATGGCAGTCGCCATTAGGTCCCCTAGAGATCTCTTATGGTCGCGCTCTGAATGCTAAAGCCGGTGACGACAAACAAGCCGTTCAGTTCCAAATTGGCGCTGGATTCTAGTCATACTTATTATTATTGCAGCATTTTTCGCAAGGTGGATTTCATGAAGTCTAAATTCGCATTAAAACTTACAAACATGGCTCATGAGCTGGGTCGTAGCAAGCGTGCTCTTTTAGTGGCTGCTACTTTAGGTGTGACCTTGGCAGCTACACCCGTAGCACAGGCGCAAGTCAAAATTGGTTTTGTGAGCACAGAGCGTATTTTACGCGACTCACAGCCAGCTAAATCGGCCCAAGCTAAAATTGACTCTGAATTCAAACGTCGTGATGATGAGCTACAAAATTTAGCTAATCAGTTACGTAGCGAAGCGCAAAAATTTGACAAAGACGCGCCGGCTTTATCTGAAGCGGATCGTGTTAAACGTCAGCGTCAATTGGCCGATTTGGACTCTGATTTGCAGCGTAAACGCCGCGAGTTTCAAGAGGACTTTAATCGTCGTCGCAATGAAGAGTTTTCTGCTATTGTAGATAAAGCCGATGCGGCTATTCAGAAAATTGCTGAAACTCAAGGCTATGATCTTATCATTCAAGACGCGGTGACCGTGAGTCCTCGTGTTGATATTACCGATGAGGTTCTAAAAGCGCTAGGTGGTTAAGTCATGCCCGTTTTGCTAGAGGCGGCTCAGGCCCCTACCTTAGCCGACTTGCTGACGTATTTGCAGCAGCAGGGCCTGTGCGCCCAACTGATGGATCAGGCCGCGGCTGCGATTAAAATTCAGGGCATAGGCTCTTTGCAGCAGGCTTCGGCTCAAGAGATTAGTTTTTTATCTAATCCGCAGCTGCAAGCTCAACTGCAAGGGTGTCAGGCTGCCGCGGTGATTATGACGCAAACTGTCTATGATCAACTACCGGCTAAACCCCATTTTGCGGCCGTAATATTCGAGCAGCCTTACTTGATGTATGCGTTGCTTGCGCAATGGTTTGATCAATCTAGATTAAACGCCTTGCCTAGCGGCATTCATCCTACGGCGGTGATTGATCCCTCGGCTCAGATTGGGGCGGGGGCTCATATTGGGCCTTATTGTGTGATTGAGGCAGGGGTTTTTATAGGGGACAGCTCACGTGTAGGAGCTGGTACCGTTATTGGAGCCCATAGCCAAATAGGTCAACATGCGCTGATCCACCCCCGTGTCACCGTCTACCATCAGGTCATCATTGGTGCCAGAGCGATTATCCATTCTGGCGCCGTTTTGGGTGCTGATGGTTTTGGTTTTGCACCGCACCCTCAAGGCGGCTGGGCCAAGATCGCCCAGCTAGGTGGGGTGACCATTGGTGATGATGTAGAGATCGGTGCAAATACCACCATCGATAGAGGTGCCTTAGATAACACCGTGATTGGTCATGGCGTTAAGCTTGATAATCAAATTATGTTGGGCCATAACGTACATATAGGTGATCACACTGCAATTGCTGCGTGTGTGGGCGTGGCCGGCTCTACTCATATAGGGGCGCGTTGCATTGTAGGGGGTGCTGCGATGGTATCGGGGCATCTTACTATCACTGATGATGTACAAATCTCAGGTGGCACTGCAGTAACGTCTTCCATTACTAAAGCGGGGCGTTATAGCGGTGTTTATCCTTTTGCCGAACACAAACACTGGCAATATAATGCGGCTGTGATTTCACAGCTTTCTCAATTACGTAAGCGCTTACGCACCTTAGAGCGTGAGGCTGAATTGCATAAGACGAAGCAGGAATAAGTATGGAACTCGATATACAACAAATCATGGAACGCTTGCCGCATCGTTATCCGATGTTGTTGGTAGATCGTGTGATTGAAATGGAACCTGGTAAAAGCATTGTGGCGCTTAAAAATGTCAGCATGAATGAGCCCTTTTTTACTGGTCATTTTCCTCACCATCCCGTGATGCCCGGTGTGTTGATCGTTGAGGCCATGGCCCAAGCTGCTGCGTTATTTTCTTTCGAAGACGACTCAGAGATTGATCCCGCTAGCCAAAAAATCGCTTATTACCTTGTAGGGGTAGATGGCGCACGTTTTCGTAAGCCTGTGGTGCCTGGTGATCAATTACGCCTAGAGATTGTGGCCGATCGCATTAGTCGTGCCTTGTGTAAATACTCCGCTAAAGCGTTGGTTGATGGTCAGGTTGTGGCAGAAGCCAAACTTATGTGTGCAATTCGTGTTCTGGATAAATAGTCTATGAGCTTTATCCACCCAACTGCCTTAATAGCTGATGGTGCGGTGCTTGCTGATGATGTAGAAGTCGGTGCCTACAGCATTATTGGACCCCATGTTTCCATAGGGGCAGGCACCATAGTGGGGCCACATTGTGTGATCGATGGCCATACTCGCATTGGTGAAAATAATCATTTCTATCGTTTTTGTTCTATTGGGGGTATGCCTCAGGATAAAAAGTACACGGGCGAGCCAACTCGTTTAGAGATAGGCAATGGTAATATGGTGCGCGAATACGTCACCATTAATACGGGCACCATTCAAGACGTGGGCGTGACTCGTGTGGGGCATGATAACTGGATTATGGCCTATGTGCATATAGCACATGATTGCCAAATCGGGGATCACACGATTATCGCTAATAATGTGCAGCTTGCTGGGCATATTCAAGTGGGTGACTGGGCCGTGCTAGGCGGTTCCTCGGCTTTTCATCAGTTTGTGCGCATTGGGGCTCATGCGATGGTGGGAGGCACAAGCTCCGTACGCCAAGACATCCCTCCCTATGTGCTGGGGGCGGGTGATCCGTTTCGCCCTAGCGGTGTGAATACCGAAGGCTTAAAACGCAGAGGGGCTGATGCCGAAACGATTCGTGTCATCAAAGAGGCCTATAAACTGCTGTATAGACGTAATCTCACCGTAGAGCAGGCCCTGATGCAAATGCAAGACCTGCCGAAAAATGCAACGGAAACGGCGGCTCTAGAGGTCTTGACTCAGTTTTTGGCTTTGGCCAAACGCGGTATAGTACGAGCATGAAACACATAGCAATGGTAGCAGGTGAGCCTTCGGGTGACTTGCTAGCCAGCCGGATTATTCGCGGCATACAAGCCCAAGCAGAGGCTACGCAATTTCAGGGCATTGGTGGGCCACAGATGATGCGCTGCGGGTTTGACTCAAGGTATCCTATGGATACCTTGAGCATTTTTGGCTACGCCGACGCCATTAAAACCTTACCTAAATTGCTGCATACCTTTTATGGTAGTTTGGGTTATTGGAAAAAAAATAAGCCCGATGTATTCGTGGGAATTGATGCGCCTGATTTTAATTTACGCATGGAAGCGCGTTTACGGAAATTAGGCGTGCCCACCGTGCAATTTGTGGGGCCTTCCATTTGGGCGTGGCGTTATGAGCGTATTCACAAAATACGCCAAGCGGTCTCGCATATGTTGGTGCTTTTCCCCTTCGAAGTTTCCATTTATGAAAAAGAAGGGGTCCCTGTGACGTGTGTGGGCCACCCTTTAGCGCAAAATATTCCGTTGGAGCCCGACAAAGCGGCAGCACGGCAGCGTTTAGGTTTGCGCCAAGATGTGCCAGTGTTGGCGGTTTTGCCGGGCAGTCGACGCACAGAGGTGCAGCTACTAGCGCCGCGGTTTTTGCAGGCAGTGCAACATTTACAGCGTCAAAACCCTGAATTAGAGGTCTTGGTGCCCATGGTAAATAACCGGCGTAAGGCTGAGTTTAATGCCATTTTGGCGCAGTACCCCATTCAAAACTTGCATCTTTTAGAAACGGCCGAATTAGCGCTTTCCGAGCAGCCGGTAGCTTGGGATGCCATGGAGGCAGCGGATGCGTTGTTAGTAGCAAGCGGTACTGCTACGCTTGAAGCCATGCTGTTTAAGCGCCCCATGGTGATTTCCTACGTGCTGTCGCCCTTAATGAAAAAATTAATGGCTTGGCAGTCGGGCCAAAGTCGGCCCTTAACCGATTGGATTGGTTTGCCTAATATTCTGGCTCAAGACTTTGTGGTGCCCGAGCTGTTGCAAGACGAGGCCACGCCAGAACAATTAGCTCAAGCCACGCATAAAGCGCTGTTTGATAGACAGTGGTCTCAAGCGGTAGCGCAACGTTTCTTAGAAATACATCATAGCTTGCGGTTAGATACGCCTCAGATAGCTGCCCAAAAAATACTGGAGGTAGCAAATGGCTATTGAGTTAAGCGCCTTGATGGAGCAGTACGAGCTGATAGCAGGGGTGGACGAGGCAGGGCGTGGTCCTTTGGCGGGTCCTGTGTTTGCCGCAGCCGTGATACTAAACCCAGCTCAACCTATTCCCCAGTTGAGGGACTCTAAAAAGCTCACGGCCAAAAAACGTGAAATGCTGGCCGTGCAAATCAAGGACCAAGCCTTGGCTTGGTGTATTGCTAGTGCAAGCACGGAAGAAATTGATGCGTTAAATATTCTGCAGGCCACAATGTTGGCGATGCAGCGCGCCTGTGACCAGCTGCCCGTTCAGCCCGAATTTATTTTAATTGATGGTAATCGTGTTCCTGCTGAGCTGGCTGTGCCTGCTCGTGCTGTTATTAAAGGCGATGATCTGGTGCTGGCTATCTCGGCGGCTTCCATTTTAGCTAAAACAGCCCGGGATGCAGCGTGTTTGGTCATGCATGAACACTATCCTCAATATGCGTTTGATCAGCATAAAGGCTATGGCACTCAATTACACAAAGCACGTTTAGAGCAGTTTGGGCCTTGCCCTGAACATCGCCGCAGCTTTGCTCCAGTACGTCAACTATTGCAATCACACTAATGCGTTATATTCAATCTAAAGATAATGCTCAATTCAAACAGCTGGTGCGGATTACTCAAGGTAAAAAAACTGCAACGGGTCTATTGGTTTGGCTAGAAGGCATTCATTTAACTCAAGCCTGGTTGGATTTAGGCTTTGAGGTATTGCATGCCATTTTTGAAGTAGAGCGCTTAGCGCAACAACCAGAATTGCAACAGTTGCAGCAGCGTTTACAGGCGGTGGATTGCATAGGCTTAGATTCTGCATTGATGCGACAGCTTTCTAGCGTAGAACAAGGCCAAGGGGTCGCCTTGGTGGTGCGCGCGCCGCGTTATGAAACGGCATACGGTATTGATCAGGCTTGTGTGTATTTAGATCGAATACAAGACCCTGGAAATTTAGGCACTTTGTTGCGCACCATCGTAGCAGCGGGCATCAAGGAGGCCTATTTGTCTCCTGGGTGCGCGTGGGCGTGGTCGCAAAAGGTGCTACGCAGCGCCCAAGGCGCGCATTTTGTGTTGCGTATTCATGAACACGTGTCGCAACAAGATTTTTTAGAGCGGGTGCAGTTGCCTGTGTATGCAACGGCCCTAGAGCAGGCGGTTCCCCTGTATGGTTTGGATTTGACACAGCCCATTGCGTGGGTGTTTGGTAATGAAGGCCAAGGGGTGCACGAAAGCCTGTTGGCGCAGGCAACCCAGCGGGTTTTTATTCCGCAGGTGGCACAAGTGGAGTCGTTAAATGTGGCCGCAGCGGCGGCGGTCTGTTTGTTTGAGCAACGCCGCCAGCTGCTTGGGGTTAATAACGCTTAATAGATGCGTTTATTTAAGCCGACTTCATCAAGAATTTTAGTTGAGATTTCCTCGATGGAGCGCGTGGTGGTAGAAAGCCATGGAATGTTTTCTAAGCGCATTAAACGTTCGGCTTCAGCCACTTCGTTAATACATTGTTTTAACGAGGCATAAGTGCTGTTAGGGCGACGCTCATGGCGTACTTCAGCTAAACGGTCTGGATGAATAGACAGGCCAAACAGTTTTTTTCTGTATGGCACCAAAGAAAGCGGCAAAGCACCACGCTCAAAATCATCAGGAATTAACGGGTAGTTAGCTGCTTTTACGCCATATTGCATGGCCAAATAGAGGCTTGTTGGTGTTTTGCCACAACGGGAAACACCCACTAAAATCACATCGGCCTGTTCTAAACCATTAATGAGTTGCCCGTCATCGTGGGCTAAGCTGAAATTAATGGCTTCAATACGATTGCTGTATTGTTTGGACATGACGTTGCTATGGGAGCGCCCCACGGAGCGGTCTGCTTTGGTACCTAGAGCGCGTTCGATGTGACGCACAAAGCTACCAAACAAGTCCATAAAAATGCAGTTGGCCGAGCCAATAGTACGAGCCATTTTAGGATCCACTAAGGTGCTAAAGACCAGCGGTTTTTCTCCTGTTTCTTCAAAGCAACGATTAATGCGTAAGCTTACGTCTTGGGCTTTTTCGATGGTGTCGATAAAAGGGACCCGTACGGCTTGGAACTCAAAGTCTTGAAACTGTGATAAAACCGAGTGGCTGAACGTTTCGGCAGTGATGCCGGTGCTGTCAGAAACCACGAACACAGTACGGTTAATAGGAGATTTTGTCATATTTAATAGCACACTTTAGGACGATAAACGGTACAATCGCAAAGAGTAACAACCATTGGTGCGCTAAGCAAGGCAGGTTTGCCTAATACACTTTTTTAAATGTATTACACAAACTTGCTTTTTACTTTTTGAAGGTGACTTTTATGTCTTACGTATTACCCTTTGAGACGTTGCGCATGAGCGACGTGGAAACGGTTGGTGGAAAGAACGCATCTTTAGGTGAAATGATTAGCCAGCTGGCTAATGCCGGCGTGCGTGTGCCTGGTGGTTTTGCCACAACTGCTGAAGCTTTCCGCGAATTCCTTAAAGCCGATGACTTAGATAAACGTATTGAACAACGTTTGACCACATTTGACCCGGATGATGTACGAGCCTTAGCCGAGGCCGGTTCCCAAATCCGTCAGTGGATCATCGACACTCCCTTTCCTCCCGCACTAGAGCAGCAAATTCGTACGGCTTTTGCTGAATTGGATGC
>CANROS010000064.1 GCA_947632305.1 uncultured Paenalcaligenes sp.
GTCTAAATAGCTAAGCTCAATGGGTGCCGCACTTTGCAAGCGTGCGGTTCTAAAGCGCACTTCACTCAGGTGAGCCATATGCACACCATCGGCATTATAAAAATCAAAATTAGCACACAGTGAATGGGGGTTTAAACGTAGAAACTGCGTGCGCGCATAACGAATCGGACCCAAGTTAGCCTGTACATAAGCGTGCTCAATTTGCACTGGTACAAAAGCGACCCCTTTACCAAATAAGGGGTGCTCTAGCAGCAGATGGATAATAGATTGAAAGCAGCTGTCGACTTGGGCGGGATGCAGTGCATAGCCGGCTTGATCTTGCTCGGAACTGCTTTCTTGTAACTCAACAACGATATTTTGTTCATCAATGCGCCAGCCTTGTTTGATGGCACTAAAGCTAGGGCCGTAATCTAAGCCCACTTGTTGGGTTAGGGCATGGTGCTCGGCACCCGTGAAATCCGCCGTGTGTGTGGGCGCAATAAATGGGGTTTGTTGTTGCCAATGCGTATTTGCCGCTACCACTAGACGGGCTTGCGCGTGTTCAGTCCATTTTTCTTCTTGGGCGAAGGTTTTGCTGTGGATGCTAAAGCGGCCATCGGTTGGATCTACCGTCATGCGCAGCTTTTTAGCTGGCTGATCTTGTAAAACTAGGGGCGCACTGATGCTGAGGTTTTCTAGAGCCAGTTGCTCGCTTTTGTGGTGTTCTTGGGTGGCGGCTAGGGCAATTTCTAGAAAAGCGGCACCAGGCAATAGCACCGTTTCGCCTACAATGTGCTCACCCAAATAGGGGTAGAGCAGGGTGTCGATTTGGTTTTCCCACGCGTGTTCTTGTTGTGGTTTGGGGTAACCCAACAAGGGGTGGGCTTTCCTACGTTCAATGAGGTTGTAGGCCTCGGGGGTGATGGGGTGCCAGTAGGACTCTAAATCCCACGCATAGTGAGGCAGGTCTACATGAGCGCCTATCACCGCAAAGTCAGCCTCGAAATTAGGCTCTTTGGCTGCCAGTTTGATCTCGTGGATGCGTTGCACCACCTTGTTGATGTGTTCATTATGGCGCTGCGTCAACATCAGGACTTGGGCAGTGGCATCCACATCACGGGCAGCTTGTTGGACGTAGCTGCGCAACACAGGGTGTGGACCAATTTCCACGTACAGATCAAAGCCGTCGGCCACCAAAGCATTGACTGCTGGCTCAAACAGGACCGGTTGCCTAATGTTATCCCACCAATAGTTGGCATCTAGCTCGGGGCCGGTAATCAGGGCCCCTTTGACCACGGAATACATGGGGATGCGAGTGGCGCTAGGGGTCAGCTGCGCTAGGCTATGCAGCAACTCGTCTTTAATGGGGTCCATGGCTGGGCTATGGAACGCATAGTCTAAATTGAGACGTTTAAAACGAATGGATTGGGCTTTAAGCTGTTGTTCAATTTGATCCAATCCAGCAGTGGTGCCTGCAATGGTGCAACCCGTGCTGCTGTTGGCGCCCGCCAGACTGACGTTTTTTTGTAGCTGTAGTTCGGTAATCACCGCTAGCATTTGATCCGCGCTGATATTAACTGCGGTCATCTGGCCTTGGCCTTTGGTGGTTTCCTGCAGGCGGCTGCGTTCAAAAATGACGTGAACGGCTTGTTCTAATGTGAGCGCACCACAACACCAAGCCGCGGCGACCTCGCCCACACTGTGCCCAATCACGGCACTTGGCTGTACGCCGTAGTGTTCAAACAGTTTCACCAAACCCACTTGAATTGCAAATAGGGTGGGCTGGGCAATGTCGGTGTGAGCATAACGGCCGCTGCCTTCAGCCTGTAGTAGCTCTTTTTCCAAAGACAACGCACTGTATTGGGCAAATAAGCGATCAATGTCTTGGATGGCTTGTAAGAAAATAGGGTGTTTGAGCAAAGCTACGCCCATACCTTCCCATTGTGAGCCATTACCAGAAAACACAAAGACGGGTTGATCAGCACGTTGTAACTGCTGCTGAACTACCGGGGCGTGGGACAGTTGTTTTTGAGCGTATTGCTGCAGTTGTTCGATGGCTTCGGTGACCGTGCTGGCAAATAGCACAGTACGATGCGCATGCATTTCTCGGCGCTGATACAGTTGGTAGGCCACATCATAAAGCGCAGCGTGCGGTTGCTGTGCTAAATAGGCCGCTAAATCGTCGGCATAGCGTTGCAGGCTATCGGTGGTTTTGGCGCTTAATACCAAGGGCAGCGGGCGTGCGCTCGCGTTAGGTACTCGGTCTAGTGTCTGGGGGCCGCTTTCTAAAATAATGTGTGCATTTGAGCCACCAAACCCAAAAGAGTTAATGCTCATGCGCACGGCGCGGTCAGTGGGTAGCGCTAGAGGTTGCTGGTTAACCTGCAGGTTAAGACCGGTAAAATCTATGTGAGGGTTGAGCTCTTTGATGCCAATGGTGGCCGGGACTTGACGCTGCTGAAAGGCGTAGAGCAGTTTAATTAAACCCGCTGCGCCTGATGCCGTTTCTAAGTGCCCCATGTTGCTTTTGACTGAGCCAATAGGCAGCGGTTGTTGGCGTTCTTGGCCTAAGGCTACCCCTAAGGCTAGCGTTTCAATGGGGTCGCCTACCGCGGTGCCGGTGCCATGGGCCTCGACGTAGTCTAGATCATCGGCCGTTAGCCCTACCGCTTGCATGGTGTGTTCAATCAGTTGGGCTTGGCTGAGGTGATTGGGCACGGTGATGCCTTGTTTGTGGCCGTCGGTGTTGATACCACTGTTTAAGACCACGGCCAGAATGGGGTCCCCATCTGCTACGGCTTGATCGTAATCTTTAAGTAAAAACAACCCGCCGCCTTCAGAGCGTACATAGCCATCGCCGGAGGCATCAAATACCTGACAGCGACCAGTTGGCGACAGCATAGAGGCTTTGGAAAAACCCACAAACCCATAAGGATGCAGGTGCAGGCTAATCCCGCCGGCCAAGGCCATGCTGGTCTCGCCAGAGCGAATGGACAGACAGGCTTGGTGAAAAGCCACTAAGGACGATGAGCAGGCCGTGTCCAGTGCCATGCTAGGGCCACGTAGGTCTAGGGCATAGGACAAACGGTTGGCCGCAATGCTGGCCGTATTGCCGGTGGCAGTGGACGAGTCGATGGCTTGCGTGTCGTCGGCCATGCGAAAGGCGTAGTCATTGCTAGAGAGTCCTATGTACACGCCTACGGGTTGACCGCGTAAGCTAGATGGTTTGATGCCCGCGTGCTCGATGGCTTCCCAAGCTAAGTGCATCAAAACACGTTGCTGTGGATCCATGAGCTCGGCTTCGCGTGGCGAAATGCCGAAAAACTGGGCGTCAAATAAACTAATGTCCCCCAAAGAGCCGGCTGCCATCGTGTAACTGGTGCCTGGGTTTTGCTTGCTAGGATGCAGATAGGTGTCAAAGCTCCAGCGGGTGGAGTCGACCTCTGTAACCAAATCAAGCCCTGATATCAGCTTGTCCCAGTAGTTGTTTTTGTTTGTTTGCTGAGGCAAGCGAAAGGAAAATCCGATAACAGCGACTTTTTTTAACATGTTCTTTTATTCTTCAATGCATAATAAACGCTAACAAGGCAGTCTCGTATTATTGCATATTAAATTAAAGTAGGTATTAAACTCTAGGCAGAGAAAAATACACACTGTAACGGTATTTTGAATGATAATAGTTCGTCATTATTTCAGCCTATTTAAAATCCGAACTTTATGTTTTATCGTTTCCCTACCCCCCAAGCTATAGCCGAATACGTGGTTACGCAGTGGATTGAGCTAATACGAAGCAAGCCAAATGCCGTGTTGGGCTTGGCCACAGGCAGCACGATGGAGCCTGTTTATGCTCGTTTTATTGAGTCTAGCCAAAATCAAAATTTGAATCTAAGTGACATAACGACGTTTAATTTAGATGAGTATTTGGGATTAGGGCCGGATCACCCCCAAAGTTATCATTACTATATGCAGCAACATTTGTTTGGGGCGCTACATTTCGATACGAAAAAGATCTGCCTGCCTAATGGTTTATGCCACGATGTGGCGCAACACTGTGCGCAGTATTCGCGTCAAATTCATGACTTGGGCGGCATAGACTGGCAGCTGCTGGGCATAGGCACCAACGGTCATATTGGGTTTAACGAACCGGGCACGCCTTTTAATAGCCAGGTGCATGTGGTGGATTTGTCTGAGCAAACCCGCATAGACAATAGCCGTTTTTTCGCAGACAAATCACAGATGCCCACGCAGGCTATTACGATGGGCTTGAGCGAGATCATGGCAGCTAAACAGGTGTTGTTGTTGGCAACTGGCGCCAACAAAGCACAGGTCATGGCAGACCTATATCACAGCCCGGTTACTGAAAATATGCCTGCTTCTATTTTAAAGCAGCACCCCAATGCCAAGATCATTGTGGACGAGGCGGCAGCTAGCTTGTTGCCGGCCGAGGCGTTTAGGCAGTAATGATGACGTTGGGGGCGGGGTCGGCTTCAAGCAGCTGTTTGGCAATTTGATAGCATTCTTCTATGTGCTGATTGCCGACCCGGCGCAATACCGCATAGCTAATCGAAGAGGCAATCACAGTGCCCACCACCGGTATGTATTTGCTGACGTATTTGCCAGCCAGTTTTTTAAAGCCTAAGCGCTGCAAGAGCTGTAAAATAAGTTGTGGTGTGATGATTTTGCCTAATAGCCCCACACCGAAATTAGCCCCGCCTACAATGACGATTTTTTTGAGCTCAGGGCTTAGCTCATTAATTTGAGCCGCGCTTAGGCCGAACTGTTCGTTAATCGTAGGGATAAGTTGTAACAAAATAGCCACATCGGTACTGACGTCTACGCCGGGTATGGGCACAACGGCTGCGGCAGCTGAAACCAATGCGCGTCTAGACACCATGCTTTTGCAGTGTTGGCGAGCTTGATCTAGTTCAGCTAGGGTAGTGGGGCGCATAAGGCTATATCCTTCAAATGACAAAAAAGGCCAAAAGCCCTTGTTATTAGCGTCAAGATTAGTCTGCTTTAACAGAAAAAACAACGCAGCGCCTCGTGAGAAATTGTTAATAATAGGCGGTAAACCCAGACACATTTCTCAAATAATTGACACAGTTGCGGTGCGGTTTTCTCGTTTAAAGTGAATGAAGTGTTAAGTTTGTCATTTACACATAGAGCTCCACCAGAGATATTGCTACACTTGAGGCGTTAAAAAGCTATTTTTCAGAGGATGGTATTGATTTATGCCTAGTTTAAAACTTGTTAGTCGTTTACTTGCTCCGGTGGCATTGTTGGCTTTAGCTGCTTGTCAAACCACACCTCCTACAGGTGAGGGCACCGAGCCCACTACGAGTATCCCTCCAACGACCAGCCAAGCACCTCAGACAGATCCGGTTACACAGGCTCCTGAGGCCCAAATGGCTGCCCCTTTATTGGTGTTTTTGGCAGATACGAACCCTCAACCTGATTGGGCAGAGGTCCAGATTGATGAAATCAATACGCTCTACCTAGAGCCCGAAGCTTTCTTGGCACGCAATGACTTAGCGGCCGTCGAAGCGGGCACAGCCGAAACCGGCGAAGGCTTGTTAGCTTTAACTTTGGACGCTGAAGCCACCGAGCGTTTGACTCGTATTACGCAACAAAATCCGGGCAAGCGTTTGGCCTTAGTGGTGGATGGTACGTTGTTGGCCATTCCTGGCTTTGCCGAACCGATCACCGAAGGTCGTTTAGTTTTTATGGTGGGCTCACGTGAAAACGCCATCATGGCCGCACAGATTATTGCCGGTGAAGACGCACAGTAATCGCTGTCGTTATTTTTTATCATTTGCATAAAAAAACCAGTTGTGGGGTGGTTTGGGTTTAATATATACGCATTGCGTATGTTTGTTAGGAATTAAACTCATGGCCGTTTCACAACAGGTTTTTTTGCGCGACGCGATGCGTCGCTTGAACTTAACGCGTGATGTCTTTGCTGCGCGTATAGGGGTTAAACGTCGGGCGTTAGACACATGGTTGTTGCCCGAGGGTTCCCAAGAATTCCGCGGTATGCCCGAGGTCGTACAGCGCTTTGTCACCGAGATCGTAGAAAACGACGCCTTATTAGAAAAATATGCGCAAAACAATCAGCGCGGCCCGTTGCGAGATCGCATTGCCATTCACGGCAAACATCAACTTATTTCCGTAGAGCAGTTCACCCGCGAATCCGTCGAGGAGCTCGTGCGCATTGCCGATATGATGCAGCCTATAGCACGTAGGCAAAAGGTATCTCGTGTGCTCGAAGGGGCGGTGTTGGGGAATTTGTTCTTCGAGGCCAGTACACGCACACGCGTTAGTTTTGGGGCAGCGTTTTGTCGCTTAGGTGGCTCGGTGTGTGATACCACTGGTTTTACGTTTTCCTCTATGGCCAAGGGCGAGTCCATTTATGACACCAGTCGTGTCATGAGCGGTTATGTCGATGCCATGGTGATACGTCACCCCGAACAGGGTTCAGTGGCCGAGTTCGCCGCTGCAACCAATATCCCCGTTGTGAATGGCGGTGATGGCGCGGGCGAGCACCCCAGTCAGGCCTTGCTGGATCTCTATACCATTTTGACTGAGTTTTCCCGTTTGGGAAAATTGCTGGATGGGGCGCATATTGCCATTACGGGCGACCTTAAATACGGCCGCACAGTGCATTCTTTGATGAAAATGCTGTCCTTGTACAAGGGGCTCAAGTTCACTTTGATTTCGCCACCCGGCCTGGAAATGCCCGCTGATATCATCGAGCACGTGGCTCAACGTGGCAATCACGTCATCGAGCAAGCGCACACCATGGAAGGCATCAAAGGGGCGGATGTGATTTACGCCACTCGTGTTCAAAAAGAACGCTTTAGCGACGAGCAGCTCGAGGGCTACAGCGCTGATTTCCAAGTCAACAAGGCATTATTGGATCAGTTTGGCAAGGACGACGTGATTGTGATGCACCCTTTGCCGCGTGATAGTCGTGCTGATGCCCATGACCTGAGCATCGATTTAAATCATGATCCGCGGTTGGCTATTTTCCGTCAGGCTGACAATGGCATTCCAGTGCGTATGGCTATTTTTGCGGTGTTGTTGGGCGTAGAAAATCTGGTGCAGCACTCTATGCGCGATGTCACCTGGAGCCCACCTTCGCATATTGGCCCTGAAGACGCTGTGTTTCACGGCATGTATTGAATAATTAGTGCGTTAAATGCAGCGACCTTGATGCAAGTTAAGGTCGCTGTTTGTTTTTGTAGGCATAGTAGTTCTTCAGGACTTAGTTATAAGGAAGGACAACGCTGTGCAAACGATACAACAAGGTTTTACTTTAAAAAACAAATGGCTCTTGCCGGTGGTGCAAGGGGGCATGGGTGTAGGGGTATCAGCCCACCGTCTGGCTGGTTCGGTAGCCCAGTTGGGCGGACTAGGCACGATCTCCAGTGTGGACCTGCGTCGCCATCATCCTGATTTGATGCAGCGTTGTGCCGCAGATGATTCCAAAGCCACGATTAATGCGTGTAATTTATTGGCCTTGGATCGTGAAATCAAAGCCGCCAAAGCCTTAGCTCAGGGGCGCGGCGCCATTGCCGTCAATATTATGAAAGCGGTGCAAGCCTACCCAGAGTACGTGCGTCAGGCTTGCCAAAGCGGCGCGGATGCCATCGTCGTGGGGGCGGGTTTGCCTTTGGATTTGCCTGAGCTGACTGCAGACTACCCCGAGGTGGCTTTAATTCCTATTTTGTCAGATGCGCGTGGTATTCAGCTGGTGCTGCGCAAGTGGTTACGTAAAAATCGGTTGCCGGATGCCATCGTCATTGAGCACCCTAAATTTGCGGCAGGGCATTTGGGTTTGGCGGATGTGATCCACATGGATAATGCTAATTATCAGTTTGATTTGGCGATCCAGCAAACACAAGAGGTTTTTGAAAAGTTAGGCATAGCACCTATTCCCTTGATTATGGCGGGGGGCATCCATCAGCCCGAGCAAGTGCAGCAGCTTTTAAGCTTGGGCGCCAGCGCTGTGCAATTAGGTAGTGCTTTTGCTGTTACCGAGGAATGTGACGCACACCCTAATTTTAAACAGGTCTTGGTCGACGCTGAACCTAAAGACATTGTGACTTTTATGAGTGTGGCGGGTTTGCCGGCACGAGCGGTGCGCACCCCGTGGTTGGATGCCTATCTGCATAAAGAAACTAAGTTACAACAGGTAGCCAAAGAGCGTGATTGCTCTGAGGGCTTTGATTGTTTGGCTTTTTGTGGGTTGCGAGATGGCGTGGCTAAAAGCGGCCAGTTTTGCATAGACCGTCAATTGGCTTATGCGTTGGTGGGGGATGTGGCACGAGGTTTGTTCTTTAGAGGCTCCGAGGCCTTGCCGTTGGGCAAGCGCATTGCCCCCGTCAAAGAGCTGTTTGAGTATTTATTGCTGCCCCAAGCGCGTCCAGTCTAAAGCGCTTCTGTTGCGGTCGCGACCTGCTAAAATGCTTTAGGTACTAACTACATAGAGCGAAAGGGGCGGGTGTGATCCGGTGTTTATTAATAGAAGACGATGCGGTTAATGCAAAATTTGTGCAGCAGGCCCTAGAAAAACACGGCTACGCCGTGACGTGGGCCGCTGATGGGGCCTCCGCTTTAGATCTATTGTTGGCACAAGACTGGAGTTTGGTGGTGCTAGATCGGATGTTACCCAAGGGTTTTGATGGTCTAAGCTTGCTCACCACCATTCGTTCTATGAGTAAAAGCTATCCCGTGCTGGTTTTAAGCGCTTTGTCGGGTTTAGACGATCGAGTGCGTGGGCTCAATGCAGGCGGGGATGATTATCTGATTAAGCCTTTTGCTTTGCCCGAGCTATTGGCTCGTGTTGATGCCTTGGTACGTCGTTATAGCAGCAGTCAAAAAACAGAAAACAACACCGAGATTCGTGTGGGCGATTTGCATATAGACCTCATTAGTGCCAAGGTAGAGCGCGCCGGGCAGCCGATTTTATTGCAACCCAAAGAACTGCAGCTTTTGATCTATTTCATTAAAAATAAAAATCAAATCGTGACGCGCTCCATGTTGTTGGAGCAGGTGTGGGGCTATCGATTCGAGCCCAATACCAATTTAACCGATGTGCAAATTAGCCGCTTACGCAACAAAATAGACAAGCCCTTTGAGCAAGCTTTTATTCATACGGTACGCGGGGTGGGGTATCGCTTTGTGTATGAGCCCTAGCGAGACGCTGCTATGTTTTCTTTAAAGCAGTTAATACAGCGTTTGAATTCGTCTTTGACCATCCGCTTTAGCTTGTTGTATGGATTTTTAGGTTTGGTCATTATTGTGGTGCTAATGGCTTTTGTTTTTTTGCAGGTAATGGGGGCGTTGCATGCCCAGCAATTCGAGCAAATTAGCACCATGGAAAAACGGATTGCTGCGTTATATGCCGCTCAAGGGCGTGAAGCGGTGTTGAATTATATCGGCTATGAACTACAAGGTGCATCCCCTGATTTATGGCTGTATCTGGACGCCAGTGGCCACAAGCTCTTGGGCAATCTGGATTATTATCCCCCCGCTTTTGAAGGCAGTGTGTATATTGCCGATTTAACGGTACACAACGAGGGCCGCAGTGTAGAGGCCAAACTACGACGGCTCAGCTTGGGACAAGACGAGCTGTTGTTGGGCAAAGACCTGCGCGATATTCATGCGTTCAGGGGGTTAATGCAGCGGGCGAGTTTGGTGACACTGGTAGTGGGGTTGTTTTTTATCGTCTTCAGTTCTTATTGGTTTAGAGCAGAAATCGAAACAAATTTAAGTGTGATTCGACGTACTGCTACCCAGATTAGGGCTGGGCAGTTTAAAAGGCGCATTCCTGTTGATAACGCCGATGATGAGCTTAGCCTGTTGATTAAAGAGCTGAACTTAATGTTGGATCATTTAGAAAAATCGTTGACGGGGGTGCGTTATTTATCGGAAACCATTACCCATAACTTACGTACACCCATCATGCGTATTACGTCTCAGGTGTACCCGCTGGCTTATGATGATTCCAGCCCTCCTGCAGTACAAGAAAAAGCACAGTATGTGTTGGCGGAGCTAGATGAATTAACCACTTTGTTTGATAAGCTCTTGCAAATTTCCGAGCTAGAAGCCGGTGTATTTAGGCAAGACAAGCAAGTGTTGTCATTGAGTACTGTCTTGCAGGACATGATTGAGTTCTATCAGCCTTATGCCGAGGAGCATGGCCTAGGTCTGCAGGCTGACTTAGAGGCAGATTGTCAGGTGTTGGGCGATACGGACTTATTGGCCAGCGCGCTAAGCAACCTGTTAGAAAACGCCTGTAAATACGGCCGTAGTCAGATTAAGGTGCGTTTGTATAAACAAGAGGACGCCGTGCTGTGCCAAATAGAAGACGATGGCTTAGGGGTGAGTCCTGCCTCATTGGCTAAATTGGGTACGCATTTTTATCGGGACCCCAATGCAGAGCAGGTTCCGGGCACGGGGCTGGGGTTGGCCAGTGTGCTTAGCATAGTCAGCTTTCACGAAGGGCAGTGCGAGTTTTTTCATTCAGACTTAGGTGGCTTGGGCATACGTCTGCGTTTGGCTGTAGTGTAAACCCCAGCAACGATTCCAATTATTCCCATTTGTCTAGTGAAAGACCCTAGGGTTTGGCCTTTTATTACTAAACGGTAATCTTTGTCTCTGCAGAGGTCGTTATATTTACTCGTGCGATTGATTACGACTATTTCAAAGAGAGTAAAGACGTGAAATTTAAAATAAATGCCAAAGAGCTTTGGTCAGGTGGACTACTTGTGTTCATCGGCATGGCGACGGTGTTTGGCAGCCTAAATTATCAAATTGGTACTTTGGCGAGGATGGGGCCTGGGTATTTTCCGCTGCTCTTGGGGATCATTTTGATGATTCTGGGATTGCTCGTGCTGGTGAGTCCTGAAATGGACCGACCCTCTGGTGATGGTTTGCCTGTGCTGCCTTTAAAAGCGCAATTGATTACTTGGGCTTTAGTGATTGGCTCAGTGATGCTGTTTGCTATTTTAGGTAAATACGGTGGTCTGGTGCCCGCCACGTTCTTTTTAACGTTTGTGGCTGCCTTGGCGGACCACAGAAACAGTTGGCTGACCGCTTTGGTAGTCGGGGTGGTGCTGACTCTTTTTACTGTTGCCGTTTTTTATTATGGCTTGCAAATGCAATTTCCGCTCTTCATTTGGGGCTAAAAAGGTACGGTCATGTTAGATAATGTTTTTCTTGGTTTTGAGACCGCTCTGACTTGGAACAACCTGATGTATTCCTTCATCGGGGTGTTTGTGGGGAACCTGATTGGTGTGCTGCCCGGCATTGGGGCGTTGGCCGCCATTTCTATGTTGCTGCCGGTGACTTACGGCATTGAGCCAGCAGGGGCTTTGATGATGTTAGCGGGTCTGTATTACGGTACGACCTATGGCGGTGCTACCACCACCATTTTGTTGAACCTGCCCGGCACACCTTCGCATGCGGTAGTGTGTTTGGATGGTCACCCGATGGCTAGAGATGGGCGAGCCGGGTCGGCTTTGTTGGTGGCCATGCTGTCTTCGTTTATTGGTGCCACCATCGGTATTATTTTGATGATGGCTTTTGGTCCGCTGTTGGTTGAGGTGGCTTTCCAATTTGGTCCGGCAGAATATTTTTCTTTGATGATTTTGGGTTTGTTGGCAGCTTCTACCCTAACTACGGGCTCCCCTGTTAAAGGGGTGGCAATGGTGGTCATTGGTTTGATTTTTGGGGTAGTGGGAACGGATATTAATACTGGGATCGCACGTTTTACTTTTGGGGTTCCCGAGTTGCAGGATGGCTTAGCGATTGTGGCTGTGGCCATGGGGTTATTTGGGGTTGCGGATGTGATCTCTAATGCCAACCGCTTAGGGGAAGGTCAGGCAGTGAGCGCAAAGAAAATTGGTTGGCGTTCATTGCGTTTTGATAAGGGTGAGTTTAAGAGCTCTTTATCCAGTATTTTCCGTGGTGCTGGCGTGGGTTCGTTCTTTGGTATTTTGCCAGGTACAGGTGGTACCATTGCTTCGTTTATGTCTTATGCAATGGAAAAAAAGGTCAACAAGAACAGTAAAAACTTTGGTCATGGCGCTATTGAAGGGGTGGCGGCTCCGGAGGCAGCCAATAGCTCTGCGGCGCAAACGGCTTTTATTCCCACTATGACTTTAGGGATTCCAGGCGATGCCATCATGGCGTTGATGTTAGGGGCCATGATGATTCATAACATCCAGCCTGGCCCGCAATTGATGACCGAGCACCCCACTGTGTTCTGGGGGTTGATTGCTAGCTTCTGGATCGGTAACTTGCTGTTGTTGATTTTGAACATCCCTTTGATTGGGATGTGGGTGCGTTTATTATCCGTGCCGTATCGCTTGATTTTCCCTGCGGTGTTGTTGTTTATTTGTCTAGGGGTATTTAGCGCCAATAACAACTTGTTTGATGTGTGGATTGTGTTGGCTATTGGGGTGTTTGGCTTTGTTTTCAGTCGTTTAGGCTTTGAGCCTGCACCGTTACTGCTGGGCGTGGTGTTGGGGCCGATGGTGGAAGAAAACTTCCGTCGCGCCTTGTTATTATCCCGTGGGGATATGACGGTCTTTGTGACACGTCCTATTAGCGGGGTTTGCGTAGCAATTGCCGTTGGCGTGGTGGCTTTTGTAATTTATCGCCGAGTGATTCGTCGCAAAGGTCTGGTGAAAATTAAAGGCTAGCCTTAGCGGTAGACTGCACGCAAAACGGGGCTCAGTTTTTATGCTGAGCCCCGTTTTTTATCGAAGGGCTATAACTGGCCCAATTTTGGATTGTTAGTAATATCCGCCCCAGTAGCCGCCCCATGGTGCAAAGTCAAACTGATTCTCTTCCATGGTGGCCGTCATTTGTTGCTCATCCGCTAGGTTTTGCTGGAAAACCATTTGGCTGTATTTTGAGTAGGCGGCTTGACTCCCTGTGTAGACGCACTGGCAAACAATAGGGTCAGCATACAAGTAGACGATTTGTCCGTCATGGTCTTGCTGCACAAATTTATTGGCTGGTAAGCTTTTTAGAGCGCTTTGTTGGTCAGCCGTTATGGCGGGTTTTGCGGAAAAACCAGCAGCCGACAATAAGTTTTCTTTGCTGGCGATAGCTTGGGGTACAGATTGACAACCGGCTAGAAGAGCCATCGCGATAAGAGCTGAGCTGATAGGAAGTTTCAT
>CANROS010000065.1 GCA_947632305.1 uncultured Paenalcaligenes sp.
GTAAAAATGGCCATAGGTCCCATATCAAGTCACAGCATTTAACGCTTCGTAACTTGAGCCCAAGCCCCGTTTGGCGCACTATAGTAACTACCCTAATCATTAAGGAGAAACTGAAATGACAGGAAAGTTAAAAGGATTCCTCGCCGCAGCAGCAATTAGTATGGGCTTAACAGCACCAGTGGCTTTTGCCCAAACTCCTGGGGCGGTTCCTCCTGCTCCTGAGCTCATTCAGCCAACCGAACAACAGATTGATCAATATGCTGCTGCAGCACAGCAGGTAGCAATGATTGCGGCCGAATACCAACCAAAGCTTGAGTCAGCAGATTCTGACGATCAGCGCATGCAAATTATGCAAGAAGCCGATGAGAAAATGGTTTCTAAAGTCCAAGAGGGCGGGTTAAGCGTAGAGGATTACAACGGCATTAGCTTGGCGGTACAGCAAGATGCACAATTGCGTCAGCAAGTTGAACGTCGTATCTCAACCATGCAGTAATCCGGATTGAGCATAAAAATAGGGGCCTACGGGCCCTATTTTTATGCCAGCGCACACCTGTGCTCCTACAAAGCCGTGCTGGGCGACGACGATATGCCCTATTGATGTTCGTTACATGCACGGCGTGCTCTTGCCGGCTGTGTAATATCTGTGTGATAAAACTGTAATAAGCAAGCAACAGTGCTGGGGCATCATATTCCTATTGTGAGCGATTTAGCTCTTAATATGTTTATCAGATAGGAATTCATATGAGCCAGCAGGATTGGGATGATGTTGCCAGCAACCCCTGTACGACCACATCGTTTAATGACGTCGTTAATCAGCTAGAAGGGCGCCGTCGTTTTATTAAAACGGGTCTAGGAGCCAGTGCGTTAGGGTTTTTAGGTCTAGGTGCTGGCGCCTTGCCGACCCAAGCCCAAGCTAGCGTCCAAGCCGGGCAGGCAACACCCCAAGCTCTCTCATTTGCTTTCGAGTCTTTAGGCCCTTCTGTAGAAGACGCGGTCGTCATTCCTAAAGGCTATGCGCATCAAGTCATTAATCGTTGGGGTGATCCTTTATTCACTCATTCACCCGAGTTTAAAGGCGATGCCAGCGATGATGGCGTAGCGCAAGCCTTGCAAGTGGGCTATAACCACGATGGAATGCATTTTTTCCCTATGGATGCGCAAACCAATGGTTCCCAAAATAGCGTAGAAGGCTTGTTGGTAACCAACCATGAATACATCACGCCTCATTTTTTCTTTCCTGAAGGTGTGCAGCCGGGTAATGAAAACTGGAACGCAGATTGGGTGTTGAAATCTCAAAATGCTCAGGGCGCTTCGGTGGTACATGTGCGTTTGAAAGACGGTCGTTGGGAGCCTGTGCTGGACTCACCCTTTAACCGTAGCATTAATGGCAACACACCCATGCGTGTCGTTGGGCCTGCTGCGGCTCATCCTCTGATGCAAACTCAGGCAGACCCAAGCGGCCAGTGGGCGGTGGGCACCTTTGGTAACTGTGGTAATGGCTGGACACCTTGGAATACGTATTTAACGTGTGAGGAGAACGTAACGGATTACTTTGGTGTGGGCACGCAAGACCCAGACCAGGTGGATTACCCCGATGCGGAAACCAAAGCGCATATGTTGCGTTATAAGGGTGGCTCTAAAGAAGCCAGCTCTAATTACCGTTGGGATACCCACGATGTGCGTTTTGATTGGACCCAAGAGCCCAATGAAATCAATCGTTTTGGTTGGATTGTAGAGATAGATCCGTTCGACCCGCACTCTGCACCCAAAAAGTTAACGGCTTTGGGACGTTTCAAGCACGAAAATGCGGCTTGGGCCTTGGCACCGGACCAACGGGTAGTGGTGTATATGGGGGATGACCAGCGCAGTGAGTACATCTACAAGTTTGTGTCTAAAAATACCTTTAATCCTGACACGCCAGCGCTAAACCGTTTGCTGCTGGATGAAGGTACTTTGTATGTGGCCAAGTTTGAATCACAAGCCGCTCAGTCGCAAGACCTAGCTGGCAAAGGCCATTGGGTGCCTTTAACGCTAGACACACCCATAGAGGGTGGCAAAAAGCTAGGTGATTTATTTGCTGATATGGGCGAGCTTTTAGTTAAAACGCGTCAAGCAGCAGATGCCGTGGGGGCGACTCCCATGGATAGACCGGAATGGGTTGCTGTACATCCGCAAACCAAAGAAGTGTATGTTACCTTAACAAACAACAGCAACCGTGGCACAGATAAAGAACGCTGGCCCGGTGGTCCTAAGCATCCTAGTGCAGAGGGTGCGAACCCACGTAATGAAAACAAATACGGTCAAATTGTACGTTGGCGCGAGCAAGGAGATGATTCCACCGCGTTAGATTTTGAATGGGACGTGTTTGTGTTAGCAGGGAACCCCAATCTGTTCGAAGACGGTGATTTACGTCGTGGTTCTGCCAATATTAACGTGAAAAATACCTTTAATAGCCCAGATGGGTTGGCTTTTGATCAGCAAGGTCGCTTGTGGATTCAAACGGATGGTAACTTTAGCAATGCTAAGGATTATGAAGGCCAAGGCAATAACAGCATGCTGATTGCAGATCCGGTCTCAAAGGAAATCCATCGTTTTATGGTGGGGCCTAAAGGAAGCGAGGTAACAGGTATTACGTGGACCCCTGATCAACGTTATGTGTTCATTAATATTCAGCATCCTGGTGAAGGCCAATCGGTGGAGCTGTCGCAACAGCAGCCTACGGCTATTTCTACTTGGCCAGATGGGACCAAGGCTAAACGTCCTCGTCCTGCCACGGTAGTCATTTGGCGTGAAGACGGTGGCATAGTAGGCGCTTAATTTTCAATCTCTGTGGTGCACTAGCCCGATCCCAGCGTAAGCATGGGGTTGGGCTTTTTGTTTGGAAATGCGATGATGAGAGGGGATTCGTGGTGTAATAATCAAAACAGGCGAGTCGATAAAGTGCTAACTTGGGTGTAACTAATCAAACTAAGGAGACGTATATGCTAAATAGAAACGTGAGAAACATAGTCAAAGATTCTCAAGATTTGCATTCACGCTGGGGCTGGTTTGTGGTCTTAGGTTTGGTATTAATTGTCTTAGGTTTTTTCGCTTTGTCTTATGTGGTGTTGGCCACCTTAACCAGTGTGATTGTGATTGGGATTTTGATGCTCTTTGGTGGTCTAGCCCAATTCATTCATGCATGGACGTTACGTAGCTTGACTGGGTTTTTGTTATGGACGGTGGTGGGGGTGTTATACATAGCCGCTGGCGTAATGGCCATTCAAAATCCAGTGGTAGGGGCCGAGATACTGACCTTACTTTTGGGTGCTAGTTTAATTGGTGTAGGTGTGTTGCGCTTGGGCATTTGGTTGATGAATCGCACCCAAGAAGGCTGGGTTTGGTTGGCCTTTAGTGGCGTAGTCAGCCTAGCAACAGGCTTGTTTATTGCGTTGCAATGGCCTGGCGTGGGCTTGTTTTTATTGGGTTTGGTGTTAGGGGTGGACTTGCTGTTTCAGGGGTGGAGCATGTTGTGGTTAGGTCTAGCGCTAAAACGGCTGGTGAAACTGACTTAAATGGATAACGCCCCATTAAAAAAAACCGCCTAGGCGGTTTTTTTTGTGGCCCTACCAAAATTAAGGCTTGGCTGAATGAAACAGGCGGCTAAAGAACGCAGTGACTCGGGTGGCGCCAGCGTGTAAAGCGCTGGCTAGAGGGCGATAGGCCGAGTTTTGTAAATGCGGATTGGCACGGGTGGATTGGTTAAAGGTGGCCTCGTTGGGCAAAATACACTTAAACATAAATACTCCTTTATATTCTGTTTTTAATGTCAAAGGAGGTTTCATTATATCATTTTAAGTATTAAGCCGCAAGGCGAGCTTTTGTTAATAAATGTATTAAAACAATAGCTTAGGAAAAGATCAGTGCGAGGGCCTAGTCGCAGGGGGCAATTAGGGTATTATGAAATAAAGGGAGCTGCCCCTTTTCGATGAAAACAGTAGCAAAAGTGCTGCAGCGGACAAGCGTTGTTTACCTTTTTATTTTTAGGAGATACTATGCTTAAGTTGAACTCTCAAGAGTTATCTATGCTGTTTCAAAAGCAAGCAGGGCCGTGTTTATCCTTGTATCAAAGCACGCATCGCAGTCATCCCGAAAATACCCAAGATCCCATCCGTTTTAAAAACCTAGTCAAAAAACTCGAGCAGTCTTTAGCCACTACGTACCCTAAAGCGGAGACGGAAGCCTTGCTCAGGCCATATCATCAGTTAGCTGACAATATTGATTTTTGGCAACATACTTTAGATGGTGTCGCCATCTTATCGAATGCGGATTCCTTCCAAGTGTTTCATTTGCAACGCCCCACTCCTGATTTTGCTGTGGTGGCGGATTCTTGGCATGTGAAGCCCTTGTTACGCCAGCTTCAGACTCAGGACCGTTACCAGGTCTTATGCTTATCTCGTGCTGCTGTGGCCTTGTACGAGGGCAATCGAGACGGTTTAGATGCATTGGTATTTGAACAGCCTTTCCCTAACACCATCGAGGTAGCGCTAGACCCAGACCAGATTCTGGAATTTAATCACCCCAATTCCTATAGTTTAAGCCGTGCTACTAGTCCGCATCCCGCCATGGGGCCGGTGGTGACAACGCGTAAAGACGAAACAGAGACGGAAATAGAGCGTTTTTTCCGCGTTGTGGACAAAGCCGTGACCGAACACGTCAGTCAGCCTAGTGGGTTGCCTTTGATGTTGGTGTGTTTGCCTGAACACCAAGGCATCTTTAGAAAAATAGCACGTAATCCCCATTTGGTAGAGCAGGGCGTTAGTATTGATCCAGGGGCATTAACTGTACAGCAGCTCAGTCAGCGCGCTTGGGACGCCATGCAGCCAGTGGCTGCCAAACGTGTTCAAGACATGGTGGCCCGCTTTAAAAAAGAACACGGCACGGGGTTGTCCTCAGACAATTTGGATTTGATTTTGCCGGCTCTGCTGCAGGATCGGGTCGACGTGTTGTTAGTGGATGCGGATCAGCGTATTGCAGGTCGCGTGAATCCAACAGAACAAAACATTACCTATTTAGCTGATTTTTCAGCTCCTGATGCAGAGGATGTGTTGGATGATGTAGCTGAAATGGCCATGCGTAGAGGTGGGCAGGTGATGGTGGTGCCTAGTCAGTACATGCCTACTGGCACTGGCATTGCCGCTATTTATCGATACTAAACTTATTAGGGTTTTAACGCGTCTTGTAGGGACTCCTATGGCTACAAAGAAATAGGGCCCCATGAGGCGCGATTTTTTCATACGGGAACACACAGATGGATGCCATTCGAAGCTTTAGAGGCAAAACACCCCAGTTAGGGCAACGGGTCTGGGTAGACGCTACCGCGGTTGTCATTGGTGATGTGGTTTTGGGCGATGACTGTTCTGTTTGGCCATACACGGTGATACGGGGTGATATGCATCGTATTCGTATTGGGTCGCGCTGCAGTATCCAAGATGGTAGTGTGTTGCATATCACGCATGCCAGTACCTTTAATCCAGATGGGTTTGCTTTGACTTTAGGCGATGAGGTCACCGTAGGCCATAAGGTCACTTTGCATGGTTGCACTTTGGGCAGCCGTATATTAGTGGGTATGGGCAGTATTGTGATGGATGGTGCGGTGATTGAGGACGAAGTCATCCTCGGGGCAGGGAGTTTGGTGCCGCCAGGCAAACAGTTAAAATCCGGGTATTTGTATGTGGGCAGCCCTGCCAAAGCCATTCGGCCCCTGAATCCACAGGAAAAGTCTTTTTTTGCCTATACTGCCGGGAATTACGTCGCTCTTAAAGACGACTACTTAAAAGAATAAACCTCTTTTTGTCATGTTTGTCAGGCAAAATAGCAATCCATAAGACTTGGTTTTTATTTAGTCTTATGGATTAGTAAAAAAAATAAATCCTATCACGGTATATTACTTATACACCTAAAGACTTTTATGACATCTTTTTTCTCGTCGTTGGCAGCTTTAGATCAAAGTGCGTTTAGGCGTGCTTTTTTATTGGCATTTTCTTCTTGGTTGTCTTTTTTAATTGCCACCTTGTTGGGAATTGAGCATGCCTATTGGGCGGCGATGCCGACTTGGGTAGTGGCTCAGGCCACACGTGGTTTGGTTTTTGAGCGCGCTTTATACCGTTTGGTGGGTACGGCTTTGGGGGCGGCCTTAGGCATTGTGATTTTGCAGTTTAGCCCTACGGCTTGGCAGCCGTTGTGGATGTCGTTGGTGGTGTTTTGTAGCATAGGGATGATCCACACCTTGTACGGGGTGCGTAGCTACATGGCGCTGATGTCGGGCATTACGGTAGCGGTGGTGGTGATGCCTGCGCTGTTGTACTCAGAACATGGCTCTGCTCTGGCTTGGGCACGTATTCAGTGCACGGTTATCGGGGTGATTGTCACCACCTTAATGACAGGGTTTGGTACCCCAAAAAGTGAACGAGAAAAATTCTATCAAAAAGTCCGTACCTTGGCGGTCGATGCCGTAGAGGCCACCATTTTATTATTGACCAGCAAAGACCAAAAACAATGGTTGCAAATGGTCAGGCAAATTCATTTGGATATTTCCGCGTTGGAGGCCCAAACCGTTAATATGTCGGCGGGTTCTGTAGACGGTCATAAACGTAATGCGTATGTGGAGGCCTTATTGTTCGCCACATTGGAAACCATCGCGTCTGCGCAGCAGTTACAGCATCAAATTCAACGGGGTATGTCTTTAAGCCCCGAAGCCCTAGAGCAGCTTAAAGAGGTCGCCAAACGTTTAAAGACAGGACAGCCTTTGGATGAGCCCATTCGTCGTCAAGCGCCTGATGTGTACCCAGACAAGGTCAGTTTGGCACGTTTGCGTCGTGCCCTTGGGCAAATGACCCGCGCCGAAGAGGCATTATTTGCTGAAAATTATCCTTTGTGGCGCAAAGGCAGATCGGTGCGGCGCTTTGAGCCGGCTCGTGACTGGCAGGCCTCACGTCGTACGGCTTTGGTAGCGGGTCTAGCGGCCTTGATCTCTTCGGTGATTGTGTATTTCACGCAAAATATTGCTTTTGAACTCGCGGCCACCGGGGTCTGTATTTTTTCTATGATTTTGGGCTCTTTACCCAGACCGCAAGCGTTTATTCGGTTTGTGATTACTGGGGCGTGTATAGGGGCCGTGACGGCAGCCTTATACCGTATAGGCATACAGCCACATTTAGAATCACCTCTTGCGATTTATTTAAGCCTGATTCCTTTTGTGGCTTTTGCTGCTCTTGTGCGTGTGATCCCTTCCATTGCAAGCTATGGCTTAGATGCCATTATGTGCTTTTTGATTGTGAGCCAAGTGGGCGGAGACGTGGTGTCTGCTGATGTGGTGCTGCAAGGGGCCAGTGCTTTAATTGCAGGCGTGGTCTTAGCGTGTGGCGGTTATGCGTTGATATCACCACAGTCTGATGAGCGAGCCCGTTTTTTGATTGGGCAGTTAATTAAAGAGGTGCTGAGTGTTTTAGAACCGCAAGGGCTACAGCAAGTGGGGCAATGGCGGGCACGCATGGCACGCCAGATTTTACGTTTATCGCAATGGATGGGCATTGAAACGCCGCGTGGTACTTTGGCTTTATTTAATCTAGGCTATAGCATGATTGCTTGGCAACGGCTAGCTGCAGCCTCAAAACTACCAGTTGGGGAGCAATCGGTTGTATTATCAGCCTTGGCTGACTTTGCTCAACACCCCGAGCAAAGTGAACAAGTCTTATTACGTGTTGCCGCACAAACCCCAGAGGCCAACATAGCTTCTGCCATATACGATATGGCGGCAGCGCTTGCAGCAGCGAAGCCCGTATTGCATTTTTGGCAAAATAACCCGGGCTAATATTTAATTTTTTGGGTTTACTATGCTTTTATTAATTCGTATTAGTCGCTTTGTGCAAAAAACCTTCGCGTTTTGGGTGTTGCTCTTGGCGGCCTTGGCTTTTATGAGCCCTTCTTTTTATGCACCTATTGCTAAATACATCCCATGGTTGTTAGGGATTGTGATGTTTGGGATGGGTGTAACGATGACGGTAGATGACTTTAAAGGGGTGTTAAAGCACCCTAAAGCCGTGCTGATTGGTACTGTGGCTCAGTTCTCTATCATGCCTTTACTGGCATATGGCTTGGCTAAATTATTTAATTTGCCGCCTGAAATTGCCGTAGGGGTCATTTTAGTTGGTTGTTGTCCAGGCGGAACATCATCGAACGTAATGACCTTTTTGGCGCGTGGTAATACGGCATTGTCCGTTAGTTGTACTGCCGTATCGACTATTTTGGCTCCGGTGCTGACGCCGGCTGTTTTCTATTTATTGGCTAGCCAATGGTTAGAGATAGATGCGTCCTCTATGTTGGTTTCTGTGCTGAAAATGGTGTTGTTGCCCATTGTGCTGGGCTTAATCACTCGTATGGTTTTAGGTAGAAAGGCCGAAAGCTACAGCGAAGTGATGCCGTTAGTGTCTGTGGTTTCTATTGTATTGATTGTGGCGGCAGTGGTTGCCGTTAGCAAAACCAGCATTGTGGAAACAGGTTTACTGATTTTTGCTGTGGTTATTTTACATAATGGCTTGGGCTATTTGCTGGGTTATACCGCAGCACGCATTTTTAAACTGGATTACGCGGACCGTAAAGCCGTCTCTATAGAAGTGGGGATGCAAAACTCGGGTTTGGGGGTAGCGTTGGCAGGGTTACACTTTGCCGCCAGTCCTGTTACTGCGGTGCCTAGTGCTATTTTCAGTTTTTGGCACAATATTTCAGGCCCCTTGCTGGCGACGTATTGGGCAGGTAAAACAGATAAGTCCTAGCTTTAGTTCTAACCAGAGGATTTAAGCGCATAACTAGCGCTGCACGGATGGTTGAATACAGCCACCATCTGTGCAGCGCTAGTTGCTTTTGCTGCGGTGCTTATTGAGAAATTTGGCGTTAAAACCACAAAAAACAATCGCCATAAAAGTCAACTCTAAAAAGTGGATATCTTTTTAAAGAGAAGTGGATAATTTTGCCTTTGCTCACGCCCAAGTCTTGCTGCATGCGGATTTTGTGAGAGCTTGGATGAAGCACTGGATACGCGGCTTTGTTTGTGGGCTACTTGTCTTTGTCTTCGTATGCCATTGATTTAAATGGATTTAATTTATTTCCCTATGATGATATTGTTGTTTTTTTGCAAAATTGTAGTTTTATGAAGATCTGGTTTTGTCAAGATAGTGCGCTTAATTATTTTAAATAACTGAGCTAAAGTTATCCCCAAAACCTGTGGATAACCTTGTTGATAATTTGTGGAAAATTGGCGCTGAACCGCATTAATGGCGCAACCGAGGTTCATTGTATAGAAATTAACACCTCTGTCATAATTGGCTAGGTAATTGCATCTTACGTAGTGTGAAAAACATCAATACGATACTAAGCAGGCTTAGGCCAATACAGAAACAGATTAAGGCAACAGTCATCCCAAATTGGTCGGCTATATAGCCCATGCCTAAAATAGGCAGGATGGCACCACAGTAGCCCGTGATCAGATAACTGGAGGTAGTGGCGGCGCGATGCTCAGGAGCGGCGATGCGATTCACGATGCTCATGCCACCAATTAAACACAGTCCATGGCCCAAAGCGGTAAGCAACACGCACCAGATAAAGAGCCAAGGCGAAGCATATTGGGTATTGAGAGCCAGCAACAAATTACCCAGAAAAAAACTGCTTAAACCAATGCTTAAGTTGCGTTTTATAGGCCAGCGGCGCGCCATTAACTGTGCGCCCGAAGATAAAAATAAGATAATCCCAATAGATAAACCACTGACTGCAGGGCCATGCCAAGGCACCATGGTGGTCATAAAGCTAGGTGCCAAAGACGCGTATAAGCTGAACATGGCAAAAGCAGTAAAAGCACTAAAGGAACCGATGAAAAAAAGAGGGCGTTGCTCGCCGGCTGGAATATACAGACTAGGACGCCAGAAGGCTTTTTTCTTGGGTTTTGGTGCTGTGGGGGGCGTAGAGGGCAGTAAAAACAAGGCGTAAATGGCAAGCAGCCCCATCCCGATCGAAGGAAGATAGCTGCTGCGTAGTGGGTAGGCCGACCATTGGGCAATCAGGCCGCCCAGCACAGGCCCCAAACCAAAGCCAAAAGCCAATAACAAACTAGAGGTGGCCGCAGCACGTTGTAAATCTTTAGAACGAGTCAGCTTCGTTAAACCGATAGAGGCTGAGGTCACGATTAAACTAGAGGCCAAACCAATGATGACGCGACTAATTAAAAATGACCAATAGTCCCAAGCGATGGCCGAAAAAATGATGCCAGTGGTGACTAAGATTAGTCCGCCTCGTAACACCACCATAAAACCACGTTGATCACTAATGCGCCCCAAGAATAAAAGGCTGCTGAGCGCAGAAGCCATATACACTACGTATAAAATAGTGACTTCGCCGGTATTGAGGGCCCAGGCGTCTTGATAAAGTGGGTACAGCGGGCTGGCCAAGGCTGTGCCCATGACCCCTACGATCATGGTAAAACAGACCCAAAGATAAGAGTTTGCTTGTATATGAGCAGTCAGTTTTGAATTATTGCAGCTTAATCGCATGGGAATCATAACGAAGAGACTAAACAACTATATTATCATGGTAAACACTAACTCCAGCCGTGGTGCGTCCCTTACACGCCACATTTAGGGGTGTGCTACTCAAGACTAAAAGAGGGCTGCAACGGCGTGTGATGTTTGAATTGGGAAGAAAAAATGTGGATGCAAAAAATTAGTCCAATTGTGTTGCTGATTTGCTCAAATGTATTTATGACCATTGCTTGGTATGGGCATTTAAAATTTCCTCAAAGTGCGCTGACTAAGGTGGTGCTGATTAGTTGGGCTATTGCTTTGTTTGAGTACTGTTTGGCGGTACCGGCCAACCGCATAGGCCACGCTGTTTACAGCGCGGCCGAGCTCAAGACCATCCAAGAGGTCATCACCTTAGTGGTTTTTGCCTTTTTTTCGGTGTTCTATTTAAAAGAAAGCTTTACTCTGAACCATATGGTGGGGTTCTTTTTTATCTTTTTAGGGGCTTTCTTTATCTTTAAAGGGCCTTTTTCCTAGGGCCTTAAAAACGCCACGCTACAAATCGGCTTTTCTTTTGGCCTTGGGCCATCTCGATGGTGTGAACTTGTTTAGCCGCGACGCGCTTGAGTTGCTTGTAAATAACGCTGAGATTGTTTTCGCGTGATACCAAGGTAGTAAACCAACCTACCTGTTTGGCATAGCGCGGGCTTTCATCAATCATACGCACAATAAAAGCAATTTCGCCGCCCTCACACCAGAGCTCATTACTTTGCCCCCCAAAGTTGCGTTGCTCATTTTTTTTACCGAGGTTTTTCCATTTGCGTTGATTCTGTAATTGGGCTTGTTCGGCAGAATGAAAAAAAGGTGGGTTGCACAAAGTGGCCGCAAAAAACTCTTTGGGCTGAATAATGTTGGCAAATAGCTGCTCGGGTTTGGGCTGGAGACGTAGTTGGATTTTCTTTTGTAGTGTATTGGCGTCAACCAAACATTGCGCTGCGTTAAGCGCGTTAGCGTCTATATCGGCCCCCACAAAAGACCAACCGTACTCAGCGTGGCCTAATAGCGGATAAATAAGATTGGCACCTACTCCTAGGTCCAGTAGCTTGGTATTGGCGCCGGTAGGGATGCTGGAGTCCGCTGTAGTTAGGCTAAGCAAATCGGCCAGCCCATGGATATAATCAGCACGGCCTGGAATAGGTGGGCACAAATACCCTGCGGGGATATCCCAGAACTCAATGCCGTAATCGCTTTTTAAAAGGGCGCTATTTAGCAGTTTAACCGCAGTGGGGTCTGCAAAATCAATGGTGTAGCGACCAGCAGGATTAAGACGCGTATAACGCTGTAATTCGGGGCAAGCTTGGTATAACGCTTCAAAATTATAGCGGCCAGTGTGCTTATTGCGTGGGTGAAATGACGACATAAAAAATAGAAAATTAGCGCTTAGTGATAAATTCGCCATCCACATAAAACCATTGCCCGTCTTCAAAGCTAAAGCGGCTGATTTCATGTAAACGGGTGGCGCGGCCATCCAGTCGATGACGAGCAACAAACTCAACACGCTGAGTGTGCTCATCGATGATTTGATGGGCGCGTATAGTCAGGCCTAGCCACTTGATCTGGGCAGGGTTGGGCTCTAAGTCTGAGGGGCGAGTACTTGGATGCCAGGTGGCTAATAAATAGTCCAGTTCATCCAGCACAAAAGCACTATAACGCGAGCGCATAAGCTGTTCGGCGTTAGGGGCTTTTAAATACAAAGGGCCGTGATGCCAACGAGCGCAACAGTCTGAATAAGCCTGCTGGCTTTGGCAAGGGCATAATAAACTCATGTGTAGGTTCTCGATCAAAGAGCTAGATATTGACATCCTCCCCTCCTTCTCGCTAACGCTCGGCCCCACGGGGCAAAAGAAGGGGATTCCTACAGCGCTCAGGCGCGGCATTGAGCCGCCTCTGAGTCGCTTCGGTGGGTTCCTGCTGCTGGCGGTCTGACTGCACCACTCACTTCACAGGCGAACCGGGCGTGCCCCGCCCTTAATACATTGATCGCGCCGACTAGATCGGCGTTTTCCTCGACACCGCATTGTACACAAGCGAAAACCGCTTGCGTAGGGCGACTTTCTTTACTGCAATGCCCACACTCAGGGCAGGTCTGGCTAGTGTAGTGCGGCGGCACCGCCACCAGCCAACCCCCTGTCCACGCCAGTTTGTAGTCTAGCTGACGGCGGAACTCGAACCAGCCTTGATCAAGGATAGATTTATTCAGACCGGACTTGGCCCGAACGTTTCTCCCCGGTGCATCAGCCGTGCCTGCTGCCGACCTAGACATATTCCGTACCTGCAAGTCCTCGATACACACCATCGCGTGGTTTTGGCTGATAGCTGTCGTGGCTTTATGCAGGTAGTCGCGGCGGGCGTTGCCGATGCCGACGTGGATACGCTGAACGCGGGCTTTCGCCTTCTTCCAGTTACTGCTGAATTTGATCTTGCGGCTCATCGCCTGTTGCGCTTTACGCAGGGCGGTTTCATGCCGCTTGAAACTGTTGATCGGCGCGTAGTACGTGCCGTCCGATAGCGTAGCAAAGCGGGCGAT
>CANROS010000066.1 GCA_947632305.1 uncultured Paenalcaligenes sp.
AGGCCTTCCTTGTGATAGTGCTTTATCACTTCTAGAGCTAATTGAGACTAGAGCCGGTGTTATACTGCCCTACAAAAACGAGAATAGTGCCTAACAAGTTTTTATCAAAATTTTGGTTCATTTATGAAAATCCTCCATACCTCAGATTGGCACTTAGGGCGTCAGTTATACGGCAAAAAACGGGATGCTGAATTTCACGCTTTTTTAGAGTGGTTACTTAATACGCTAAAACAAGAAGCCGTGGATGTGCTGATTGTCGCTGGAGATGTGTTTGATACCAGCGCGCCCAGTCACTTCTCTCAAGCTCAGTACTACCACTTTTTAACTCACGTGGCCCAGACCGGGTGCCAACATGTGGTTATTGTGGCGGGCAACCACGACTCCCCTTCTTTTATTAATGCGCCCAAGCCGTTACTGAGTAGCTTAAGTATTTATGTGGTTGGACAGGTTAACGGTGACCCCCATCAGGATGTCTTGTTACTTAAAAACCAAGAGCAACAAGTCGAGCTTATTGTTTGTGCTGTACCGTATTTGCGCGATCGCGATATACGTACAGTGAGTGCAGGTGAAAGTGTAGAAGACAAGGCCCAAAAGCTCATTGCTGGAGCACAACAATACTATGAGGCTCTAGCTGCTATAGCGGTAGCGCATCAAGAAGAACAGTCTGGGTGGGTGCCTATTGTGGCCACGGGACATTTGTTTGCAGCGGGCGGTAAAGTTCAAGAAGGTGACGGGGTACGAGATTTGTATATAGGGGGGCTGGGTCATTTCCCGGCGGCTCTTTTTCCACCAGTTTTTGATTATATTGCCTTGGGTCATTTGCATGTACCACAAAAGGTAGCTGGCCAAGATCACATTCGTTATAGCGGATCGCCTATTCCTATGGGGTTTGGCGAAGCCAAACAACAAAAACAGGTGTTACTAATTGAACTTGAGGCACAGGGTCTACCTCAGGTCCAAGCTTTAGCCATTCCCACTTTTCAGGCCTTAGCTCAAGTGCGAGGAGACTGGTCGGCCATAGAGCAACAGCTTAGCCAGCATCTTGAAAATGACCTCTCAGTTTGGCTAGAAATTAGTTACGAAGGCGAAGAGCTCATAACGGATTTGCGGGAGCGCATAGAGGCACGAGTGCAAAACAGCCCCGTAGAGGTATTGCGTATTCAAAATCAACGCATTAAACAACAGGTTTTGCAGGGGAATGAAACCGTTCAAAACTTAGACGAGTTAAGTCCAACAGAGGTGTTTGAGCGCTGTTTAGAAAGTCATGCTATTCCCGTTTCACAGCGCTTTGAGCTTAGGGCTGCTTTTTTAGAAATTTTAAATAGTTCTACGGATCATTGATTTTCTATGCGATTACTTTCTTTACGTTTTAAAAATCTAAACTCACTGCTTGGTGAGTGGAGCATAGATTTCACCCATCCCGAGTATGAAGCGCATGGTCTATTTGCGATTACCGGGCCAACCGGAGCGGGTAAAAGCACCCTCTTGGATGCCGTTAGTCTAGCCTTGTATGGCAGCACGCCCCGTTTAGGACGCATTACGGCCTCACAAAATGACATTATGTCTAGACAGACGGGGGAATGTTTTGCTGAAGTGTGTTTTGAGACCCAACATGGGCAGTTTAGAGTGCATTGGGCACAGCATCGCGCGCGTAAAAAAGCGCAAGGGGCTTTACAAAACCCACGCCATGAAATAGCTTTGGTGGACTGTGGTACGGTGTTAGCGCATCAAACCACTCGCACCATCGCAGAGATAGAGCGTGTTACCGGTTTAGATTTTGAACGCTTTACCCGCTCAGTTTTGCTGGCACAGGGTAATTTTGCTGCTTTTTTACAAGCGGATGCCAATCAGCGGGCTCCTATCTTAGAGCAAATTACGGGTACGGAAATCTATAGTGATCTTTCTGTGCAAGTGCATGAGCGTCATCGTCTAGAGCTGCAAAACTTACGTAGGCTGGAACAGGACTTAGATCAGATTGAATTGCTTTCTGAGGACGACGAACAAGCACTACAAAACGAATTAGAGCTCATTCACAGCGAACTCGAGCAACTTGAGGCGCAATTAGACCATTATAGGCAAACACAGCAACGTTATACGCAATTAGAGCAAGCACAACAACGGTTACAAGAGCTCCAAGCTCAGCTAGGTGTTTTTCAACAAAAACAAAGTCAATTTGCGCCTCAGGCGGAGCAATTATTGTGGGCAGAAAAAGCCGCCCTGCTAGAGACGCCTTATTATGAGCTCACCGCTAAACGCCAAGAGGCTACTTCATTAGCACAACAGTTGGAGCAAAAAAAGTACGAACTGCCCCAAGTGCAAGAGCAGCTCCAGCAACAACAGCAGCTGGAGCAAGACTATTTAGCAAAAAAAACCAAGCAGCACCAGCTGTGGCAGAGTCAGCGCCCTATTTTGCAAAAGGTACGGGAGTTAGACGCTGAGTGTAATCGTTTGCTAGTTGAACGTGAAAAATTGCAGTTAGCCCAACAAACCAGACAGCACGAGTTAACACATCAAACCGCACAGGTTGCTGCAGCGCAGGCACACTTAACACAAAGCACCTTGGCGTTGGAGCAATGCCAGCAATACCTAGCACAAAACCAAATTGATAAAACATTACTGGAGCAGTTTGGCGTACTAGAACAACACCAACAGCAGATATTTGAGCTAGAGCAAGCACAAGAGCAAAAACAGCAGGCTGTTCAAGTTGCCGCTACGGCTCTTGCGCAGTTAAAGCAAGAAACGGCTCAATATGAAAATAAATGGACGGCACAAAGACAAAAGTTTGAGCAGGCCAAGCAAGCACAACAAAAACGACAGCAGTTGTTTGAACAAGAAAGTGCTGGCCAGCCTTTAAGCTACTGGCATGCGCAAGTACAAAATATAAAAGATCAGTGCTATGTGGTCCAAACCAAGTGGGAGTTAGCACAAGAGCTGCAAACCTTACAGCAGCAAAAAGAGCAAGGGTTGGAGCAATTAACTCAGTTAGCAGAACAAGCAAAAATCATACAGCAAGATAGGGCTCAAGCTGAAGCTCAGTTTCTTAGCCAAGAGCGCTTATGTGCGACGTTAAATCAATTGCTGATAGCAGAACAAAAGGTGTTTGATTTAGAACAGGAGCGTGCCCGTTTACAGCCCGAGCAGCCTTGTCCTTTGTGCGGCTCCACGCAGCACCCTTATGTGCAAGACGGCATCATCACTAATTTGGATCAAACTCAAGCCGATTTAACGCAAGCGCAACAACAGCTTAAATTACATCAGCAGCAATTAGAAAAAGCTAAGATGGATTGGGTTCGGGTGCAAGAAAACATTCGGTCCTGCCACAAGCAACACAATGAATTAGAGCAACATAGCCAACAGCGTTTAACGCAAAGTGCTCAACGTTTGTCACTTTCAGACGTTGAGTTGCTTGGTGCTGTTCAGGATGTGGAACGGCTGGAGCAAATACGACAACAGCAACAACAGAAACTGGCTCAATTGCAGGCTAAATTAACCAAGCTTGATCAACTGCAAGAGGAATTAAGTGTTGGCCAAAAAACGGTAGATCAGGAAAACGATCAGGTCTTAGTATTGAAAGTCTCATTACAAAGCAATGAGCATGCCTTGCAATTACAGCAGCAAAACATGGCGACTTTGCACATGGACCTTACGCAATGCACAGAACGTCTTACACAACAAAAAGCGCGTTTTTTACAGCAGTGCTGCCCGTATTTTAAAGAGTCTATTTCGGACTCTGTTTCGTTGAGTGATGTAGTGGAGTCCTTGGCAGCACGTAAAAAACAGTGGCAGTCTTACTACGAGCAACAACAAGGTTTGCAACAAGAGCAATTACAAAGACAGCAGACTTTAAGCCGTGCTCAAGACGCCCTACTACAACAAGAAAAAGCCCTACAACAACAAAAGGATGAATTAGCTCAACTAAACGCGAATTACGAACAATTTAAAACGGAACGCAAACAACTTTTAGCAGAGCAACAACCTGATCAGGTTGAAGCCGAATTAGAAAAACACTACCAGCATTTAGTGCAGCAACATCAGCGAGCAGAACTGCACAACCAAAAACTGCAGTTAGCTTTGCATACCTTAACAACGGACATAGCTAACCAAAACCAGCATAAAGCGCTGCTCTTGGCACAATTAGAGCAATGGGAAACTGCTTTTCAACACAGTCTGAGTCAACAGCAGTTTGCTTCTGAGCTGGCTTATACAGAGGCCGTCTTGAGCCATGAACGTAGGACTCAGCTACGTTTACAAAAAAACAATTTAGAGCGTGAAGTAGAGTTAGCACAAAGCAAAATCGAGGAAGCTACGCAACAAATTACGGTATTAAGTACGGATTTGGACTTAACGGCGCAGGCGGAATGGGCGGAAAAGCTGCAAAGAGCTGTGCAGCACCAAAGTGGGTTGTTACAGCAAAAAGGCCGTGCTCAGCAGCAGTTAACAACGCATCAAACCAAAAAAAACCACGCTCAACACCAATTGCTGGCCATTGCACAGCAAAAACAAGAGTTAGACAAATGGACTCAGTTGCATGAGCTGATCGGTTCTTCTGATGGCAAAAAATTTAGGAATTTTGCTCAAGGTTTAACTTTTGAGCGCATGATTCAACAAGCCAATCAGCAGCTTAGCCAAATGCAAGACCGTTATTTACTTCTACATGATGGCACAGAGCCGCTCATGCTGAATGTCATTGATAATTACCAAGCGGGAGAGGTGCGTTCCACTAAAAACCTCTCTGGGGGCGAGTGTTTTATTATTAGCTTGGCCTTAGCCTTAGGGTTATCGCAAATGGCGAGCCAAAATGTACGTTTGGATTCTTTGTTTTTAGATGAAGGCTTTGGTACTTTGGATGAGGAGGCCTTAGAGGTGGCTTTGGAAACCTTAGTGTCCCTGCAGCAAACAGGCAAATTGATTGGGGTCATTTCCCACATTTCAGCGCTCAAAGAGCGCATCCTGACCCAGATCCAGGTGCTGCCCAAACAAGGCGGGTGTAGCACTCTAGCAGGGCCAGGCATCACCGCTCAATAATTAAAAAACCAAGCTTAGTTTGCTTTAGGTATTTCCATTGTGAGTTCTACCCGACGATTTTGGGCCCTGCCTTCGACGCTGTCGTTGCTGCTCAAAGCGCGGGTAGCTGCATAGCCCACCGCACGTAAGCGGTGGCTGGCAATACCGTTTGCTTCAAAATACCGCACGACACTACCCGCTCTGGAGCTAGAAAGCTCCCAATTTGAAGGAAAACGTACACTACGGATAGGAATCGCGTCTGTATGGCCTTCGACCGCAACTTGGAAATCATTTTTCTGTAAGACATGGATCAGAGATTGTAAAACAGACACGCCGGCTAAGCTAAGATCCGCTTGACCAGAGGGAAAAAGGATTTCACTATTAATGCGAAAACTAATCGTTTCATCGTTTAGCACCACATCAATATCATCGCTAAGACCATCTAAACCCAGCTGGCCTAAGCGATCCTCAGTGCTTTGTTCCGGTGCATTGACGTTTTCCACTAGAGCATCTAAGTCATGCTCATTGAACTCAGTGCCTGCGTCCACCACCATTGTGTTGCTGCTATTTGGGTCACTTTTATAGTCATACTCAACTGTGCCCAAACTGGTGCTCGTGCCAGCAAAGGCAAGCATAACTATCATTAACACCAACAAAAGCGTCATCATGTCTAAATAGGTAGTAAACCACGTTTCCTCTTCCTCACGTGGCTGTAGACTGCTTTCTCCTAGACCTAACCATGTTTTTTTTGCTGTGTTATTTGTCTTGCGAGAGCGTAACAGCGTACGTGCTTGTTGAAGCTCGGCTTCTAGTGATTTGGCTTTAGCGGTTAGCTGCCCGATGAGTGGGTTATCTGTGCTCATGTTTAACTTTGGTGAGAGTAACGGCCGTTACCATCGTTAATTTCATCTTGATATTGAGCCATAAATGAGTGTAGGGTCTCACGCATCACGGCGGGCCCACGTTTTTGACTCATCATAGAAACCCCCTGTAGCACCATATTCATCAGTACCAGGCGTTCTTCAGTACGACGCTCTAGCTTAACTGCCACAGGTTTAAACAACAGATTAGACAATAAAATCCCATAAAAAGTGGTCATTAATGCCAAGGCCATTTGTTGGCCTATTAGGGTCATATCACCATCACCGAGTAAAAACATAAGGTTAACCAAGCCAATTAAGGTCCCGACCATACCAAATGCGGGAGCATAACTTGCCATGACTCTAAAGAGTTGGGCTTCGGCATATTCACGAGCTCGCAAACGCGCAATACGCCATTCTAATAACTCAAGAATTTCCTCTTCAGGAGTCATATCAATAACAAGCTGCACGCCTGTCTTGAGAAAAGGATTAGATACTTGTTCTAAAGCGTTTTCCACAGCACGTATATCACCGGAAGCCCAGAGACGAGAAATATTCACTAGCTCATCAATATCGTGTTGAGTGTAAAGTTTTTCATTACGCAAAATAGTCCAGATTAGCCTGAAAATACGAACTACTTCGCTAAGAGGATAGCTAATAAATGTCGCAGCAAGCGTTCCTACTAACACGACGAGTAAACTAGGAATATCAAGGAACAACGATGGGTCTACGGCAGTATAGAAAATGACCACGCCTAATAATAGAACGCTGGCAACTATACCTATCAGAGTGGATGGGTTCATTTCACACCTAAAAAACATCTCTTAGGAGACGTCTAACTATTTCTAACGACTGGCCTGCCATGATACATGGCGAAAAGTAATAAAACGTTAGGAAAAATCAAAGTAAGATCAACTACTCCCACCAAAGGTTGAGTTGTGTTTTAATGAACAGCGGTGGCAAGGTACCACTCCAGCCCCGTACCCGGTGCACTACCAGCACCGGATCTTGGGCGCTGTATTGATTAAAAGCTTGGGTGTAAAGTCGCCTTCCTTGGATAGGTACACAGTTTTGGGTGTCATTCACACACAAATAGCTTTCTATAAAAGCACTGGTTGAAGGCAACACCTGAACCAAGATAGCGGCTAGTTTTTGTCCTGGCTGGGCCGGCTGTGGTGCTTCAATGGCACTAAAACGTTGTGTCACAGGCTCATCAAGCCTGTAAATAGCAGGGCTAACCTCTTCAAAAGCCCAAGCCTGTTGAGCCGCAAGTCCTGTTGAATAGAGGCTGGCAACCCCATAGAAAAACAATGCAAAAAAGGATGACCTTGCGCTCTTCATTAGTTTTTTAACTTTAATAGATAAGTGGTTAATTTTATGGATAATATCTGATATTATCTGTGAATGGTTTATGTACACACACTGGTCTTGGGTACCGTCTATGCATTTATATCACTCCTCAGCTAATTTCTTACGCCGTAATACCGTTAAATTCATTGCGTTGTTCTCGGTTTTATCGCCTTTAGCTGCTCAACAGATAGACCCCACACCGGTGCAATACCATACGCCTTATCGCCAATATAGTGCAAACCTACAGCCGGTCGCTTTTACTCCCTCTCAAAACACGCTACCGCCTGCATTACTACCGAATCAAGGCGCCACCTTACACTCGGAAATTGCGTATGTCCAAGACATAGAAACGGGCAAAGCCATTTATCAAAAAAACAGCGACCAAGTCCGCCCTATTGCCTCCATCACCAAACTCATGACAGCCTTAATTGTGCTCGAAGCGCAGCAAGACTTAGACGAAGTTTTAGAGATCACCAGTGCTGACATTGATCGGCTTAAAAATACGACCTCACGGTTAGCGGTAGGCTCCAAATTGAGCCGTACTGAACTTTTACATTTGGCCTTAATGTCTTCAGAAAACAGAGCCGCTAATGCGCTAGGGCGTCATTACCCTGGGGGACTAAGTGCATTTGTACGTGCCATGAATGACAGAGCCCGTAGCTTAGGGATGCGTCAAACGATTTTTGTTGAACCTACGGGTCTATCCAGCGCCAACGTCTCCAGCCCAAACGACTTGGTCTTATTGCTCAAAGCCACAGCTCAGCAACCACTTATTCACCGTTACAGTACAGACGAAAAGCTCATGGTTACGCCCAGACCGGGGCGCCAGTTGATTTTTGGTAATACGAATCGATTAGTTCAAAACTCCAAGTGGGATATTCAGGTCTCCAAAACAGGCTTTATTAATGAAGCCGGCCAATGCTTGGTTTTAATGACCAAAATGGATGGCCGTGAAGTCGCTATTGTTTTAATGAACTCCCAAGGTCGTTACTCACGTATTGGCGATGCCATCCGTTTACGCAATTTAGTCGAAAGCTCAAACAAACTTGCTATGCTATAGGTTCAGTTAACTACCTACGCTTTTTATGTGCATTGCTTATTTAGCTTTGGCCACTGACTCCAAGTGGCCTTTGATCATTGCTGCAAACCGTGATGAGCAACATACGCGCCCTACGCGTCCGGCTGGGCCGTGGCCAGAACAGCCCGCCATCTATGGAGGCTTAGACCTAGAAGCGGGTGGCACTTGGTTTGCTATCCATCAAAATGGGCGCTTTGCTTTACTGACAAACCACAGAAACCTTAGCCATGCCTCGCCGCTGATGCCTCGTTCACGAGGTTTTGTGTGTAAAGACTTTGTAGAAAACCAAGTGTCACCTTTGGCTTATCTGTCGGCGTTGCAGTCTGAGTCTGAACACTATGCTGGGTTTAATTTAATTGTGGGTCAATGGCAAGCGCAGCAAGCAAAGTGGGAATGTTATTACTTTAGCAATCACTTAAAGCAAGCTCCACAACAGTTGAGTCCTGGGCACTATGTCTTAAGTAATCACTTTTTAAATACTCCTTGGCCTAAAAGTCAGCGTCTAGCTGAAAACCTGACAAACTATGTTCAGACCTGCTCCCCTACTAATAGCAGCGCTATTTTTCAGATTCTTCAAGACAAGACTTTGGCTCCAGCTCATTTACTACCACAAACAGGGCTAAGCTTAGAACAAGAATTGCTTTTAAGTAGTCCTTTTATTGTGAGCCCCGCCTATGGCACGCGCAGCTCCAGCGTTTGGGCGGTAGACATAAATGGTCGTAGTGTCTTGCATGAGTGCAGTTATAATTCGGAAGGTCTAGAAACAGAACGACATAGCTGGCCTATAAACATCCGATCCACTCTTTAAATAAAGGAATAAATGATGCGCCTTTGGTTATCTTTGGTAGCGGGTTTGTTCTGCACTGCGCCTATTTATGCCCAAGACCTACCCGCTGTGAACTTTTATCTAAATACAGCTTATATTTGTGGTGGTATTGGTAGCGATCAGGCCACCGCTTTTAGATCTGCTCAAAAAAGCTTTCCTTTGTCTTTGAGTTTTGGACAGCAGCTGGGTGAGCGCACCGCTTTTATTGCAGATATTCAAGTGGTGATGCGCGACGTGCAAGATCAGGTGGTACTAAATATTAATAGCGGTGGCCCTTATTGCTTATTAGATATAGATCCAGGTCAATATCAAGTTTACAGTACCTACGAAGGTCAAACCTTACACCAAAATGTGACAGTGAATCAGTTGGGACACACCGTACGTTTTGTTTGGCCTGAACAAATTACAACTTATTAGGATAGACCATGGCACAGTTTGCCGTTATTGGTTTAGGACGTTTTGGTTCTGCCGCCTCTTTAGAGCTGATGCGGATGGGCCATTCCGTCCTAGGCATAGACAATGATCCAAAAATTGTTGATAAGTATGCCGACCAGCTTTCTAGAGCCGTGATTGCTGATGTCACTGACGCGGCAGCGGTACACGAGTTAGGCTTAGATAACTACGATGTGGTTCTAGTTGCCATTGGCGATGAAGTCCAAGCCTCTTTGGTATGTGTGGTGCATTTAAAAGCGGCAGGGGTAGGCAAAATCTGGGTGAAATCGATCTCTCATGCCCAGCATCTCATTCTTAGTAAACTTGGGGTAAATCGTATTATTCATCCCGAAGAGGAGATGGGTGTACGTATAGCGCAAATGTTAAGTTACCCAATGGTGAATGACTATATTTCCCTTGGAAATGGTGATTTTGTCGTGGAAATTACGGCCAGTGCGCGTCTAGATGAAACCCAACTTAGCCAAGTGCTCAAACACGAAAAGTCAGTAGAGGTTTTATTAATAAAACGGAAAACCCAAATATCCGTCTGCCCCAAAGACGATTTTGTCTTGCAGGCACATGATATTTTAGTGATTTTTGGCTCTTTACATGCTTTACAACATATAGCTCCCAAACTCATTTAAAGCCCATGCTGACTAAAAAAGCGTTCACCTTTTTGCCTAGTCTTCGTGTCAGACCTAGACCACAAATCAACTTACCTGCTAGCCCTCCTTTGGTTTTGGCTTTGGGGTTTTTTACCCTTATTGTATTAGGCACGCTGCTTTTTAAGATGCCGTTTGCGACTCAAACCCCTATTACGTGGTTTGATGCCTTTTTTACGGCCACTTCTGCTGTGACCGTAACTGGGTTAATGGTGATTGAACCCGCGACGGTCTTGACTATGCCTGGGCAAATCATCATGACGCTTTTAGTCCAAGTGGGCGGATTAGGCATTGTGACGTTTGCGATCTTGGCCATGTTAAGCCTAGGGAAACGTATTAGCCTTAAAAATCAAGCTTTGGCTCTAGAAGCCTTTAATCAGACCAGCGTTTCCAAAATCAAACAAACCGCCCTCTCTGTCTTTAAGATTGCTTTTGTGATCCAGGGCGCAACCATGCTTTGGCTAACTTTGTGGTGGAGTCAAAATCACAGTCTTAAAGAGTCAGCGTACTGGGCTTATTTCCACGTAACAATGGCCTTTAACAATGCAGGCATTTCTTTATATGAACACAGCTTAATTGATCTGATTCATGATCCTGTTAGCCTCAGTACATTATCATTGATGATTATTTTGGGAGGCATTGGTTTCCCTATTATTATGAATGTGCTTAACAAAAAACGTTGGTCTTTGTTTTCACCTTACACCAAGCTTATTTTGATTGGCACAGCGGCATTAAATCTAGTGGGTTTTGTGGTGCTGTGGGCCTTTGAGTTTAATAATCCGGCCACTATTGCTAGCCTGCCCCTACATGAGCAAGCGGCAGCCTCTTGGTTGCAGATTATTGCCAGTCGTACTGCTGGCTTTATTACCATGGAACCACAACACCTAGAAACCAGTTCGGTTTTGTTAATTATGTTGTATATGTTCATAGGTGGGGGCTCTCTAAGCACAGCCAGTGGCATTAAGCTTGGGACTTTTATCGTGCTATTAGCCGCCGCAGCTTCTTATTTACGTCGTCGCGAAGAAGTCGTACTGATGCAGCGCAGTGTGGCGCTAGAAACCGTTCAAAAAGCCCTGTCTTTGGTTTTAATTACCTTTAGTTTATTTTTTTTGGGTTTATTACTGATTTCAGTTTTTGATAAGATTCCCTTAGAAAGCCTCATGTTTGAAGTGATGTCAGCCATCACCACTACAGGCATGAGCTTTGGTATTACCGCCGAACTGAGCCGCCCTAGCCAGATAGTTTTAGCCGTGCTGATGTTTGCCGGACGCATAGGGCCATTAACCTTGGTTTATAGTTTAGCTACTCGTCGCCGTAGTCGCATTCGCTATCCTGAAATGCCCTTCCAAGTCGGCTAAAAAATAGAGTAATACCGCACATCTATCTCAAGTGTATTATCGTTTTTGGCCACTTGGCCAAAGACCTCCAGCTGCACGGGTGGGTTTAAAGGTAAAAGACGTGTGTATTGCTCATCGATCTTGATTTGGATTACGCCAGTGTCATCAGTTAAGATATATCTTTCCCCACCGACTTGACGAATGATTTGTCCTTGTAGCGCAACGTAGTCATCCTTTGTTTCAGAGGCAATCACTTCAGCTACGCTGGTGTTGACTGAGTCTCCTAGGCTTTGGCTTAAAACCATCCCACTGATGCTTAAACTCATTGTTGCTAAAATGGCGGTCAATGCCTTGATTTTCATAACGCCTCCTTAGGGCGGCTAAAATACCTAATAGATCTATTTACTGTATCAAACACCTATAAAGTACAGAGACACTAAAGGTAAGAAATTATTAAATCGTATTTATGAACGCTTATATTTTTGATACTGAAACCACCGGTACAGCTCAACCGGATATTATCGAAGCCGCTTGGCTACAAATCGATGACGTGACCAGCTTAAATGTGGTGAGCGAATTTGAACAACGCTATAAGCCGCGTCATCCTAATAGCTTAGGCGCGTTAGCTGTGCATCATATTTATGATGAAGAGCTGACAAACTGTCCACCTTGTACCGATTTTAAGTTCCCCGCTCAAGCCAATTACATGATTGGGCATAATGTGGACTATGACTGGAATGTCTGCGGACAACCCGATGTAAAACGAATTTGTACGTTGGCACTTAGCCGTTATGCCTTACCCCAATTAGACAGTCATTCCCAATCGGCTTTGATGTATTATTTTTTTAGACCGCATGCCAGAGAACGTTTAAAAGCGGCCCACTCTGCCTTGGCCGATGTACACAATTGTCGCTATGTTCTAAAAAAGCTCTTGAGCTTGTTACCCCAACCACCACAAAGCTGGGAACAGTTATGGGAATTATCCGAATTAGCCCGCCTACCACGCGTCATGCCCTTTGGTAAACATAAGGGCACACCTATTGCCGAGCTACCTTTGGATTACCAAGACTGGGTTTTACGTCAAGACAGTATGGATGGCTACATTAAGCTCGCCATTCAAAAAGCACGAGAAGCTGCTCGCCCTATGCCATAAGCTGGCCTATAAAGTGAATCACTAGCCCTACAAAACCGCCCACTAACGTGCCATTGATACGGATATATTGTAAATCCTTACCAATGGCATTTTCTAATTGGTAAACCAGCTCATGTTCTTCCCAGGCATTAACACGTTCTGCAATATAGTGAGCGATACGCACACGGTATTTTTCAATTAAAGGAGGCGCTATCTGTAGCAGTTTTTCATTTAACAATTGCTCCATGGCCTCATCCTGTAAAATATGATGTGCCACTTGCCTAAGCCCCGCCGCTAAACGAGTTTTGAAAAGTGAATCGTCTGACTGCAAATCCTGTTCAATCCAATCTAAGATCTCGCTCCATAGAGTAGATAAATAACGCAT
>CANROS010000067.1 GCA_947632305.1 uncultured Paenalcaligenes sp.
TGGAGCGGATGATGGGAATCGAACCCACGACGGATGTCGGGTAAGGAGGTGATCTCGCGATCACCCCCTCCCCTAAGAACCGCACGTGCAAGTTTCCCCGCATGCGGCTCAAGCAACTACTAAATGCAATGCGTATCAACATTACACCGGCAATAGTAGTTTCCCCTGTGTTTTTGCTATCTGCGAGAGAAAACAAAAACGTATTACCAAAGCAAATAACCTTTGGTATAACTCATTTTCCACTAAAACCAGCCATTTTTAGTTTTGTATCGGTGATACACCCCTAGTTTTGGTCAGCTTAGTTTCATTCGAGTGATGTTGTCTGTGACAATTTGGATGTAATAGCACTAAGTTAGTGAATAAATCCTTGCCACCTTCCGATCGTTTAATTCTGTGGTGAATATTCCACCCAGTTTCCTTAGTGATCGGCTGTTCGCACATGGGGCAGAGACCTTCCTGCCACCACCATAACCGACGAAGCATCCCCCTTCCACTCAGACTACTTTCCATTTTGATGCCTAACCTTTTGGAGAAGTAATCGTCATAGGCAGGGTCGTACGGATTTGCTGCGGCTTGTATCTTTACGTGCACTCGTTTCCGATAGCTACTTAGATTCGGCAACATCTTATCCTGTACGGAAAATCGCCAGTCTCGTCCTTGTATATATTTGAAGTACCGTTGTTTGATCCATCGTTTTCCTTTGTTAGGATGACGACGACACGCCCAACGCCATAATGCATACCAAATGTGATGGTCGCACTTTTTAAAAGTGCTAGATGCCATTTGAGTGCGATGGTAGTTAGCCCAACCTCGAATAATCGGGGTGAGTTTATCTATTACTTCTTCTTGTTTTGCTGTTCTCATTTCCCTAAGTGTTGTACGGATCTTATTAAGAAACGCTTTAGTATTTTGCTTGGATGGCTCTGTTAACAGGACATCCTTCCTATACCTCACGCTCCAACCAAGAAAATCAAAACCCTCTGACACATGAGTGATTTTGGTTTTTTCCTCGGATAAAATAAGTCCCCTTTTTAGTAAGAAATCTCTAACTAAGGGTTTGACTCTTTCCTCCAGAAGCTCCTTAGAACTTGCTGTAATAATAAAGTCATCCGCATAACGCACAAAATTGACCTTTGCTGCCCGAGCCTCTCTCACTGTTTTAAACAGTGTTTTTAACTCGTTCTGCAGGCCATCTAATGCTAAGTTTGCCAATACGGGAGAAATAATTCCTCCTTGTGGCGTTCCAGCTGAAGTGGGAAATAAGCGATTCATGTCCACGTATCCTGCTTTCAACCATTTCTGGAGAATGCCTTTGTCCATACAGACATTGTCAATCAACCAATTATGACTGATATTATCGAAACATCCTTTGATGTCGCCCTCCATGACCCATTTCGGAGATGCTTTACGTCCTAGTACATTACGCACTTGAATAATTGCATCGACCGTTGCGCGTTCGCGCCTAAAGCCATACGAGTCTAAATCTGCGATTGTTTCTGACACAGGATCAAGCGCCAATAAATGCAACGCTTGTGTGGCCCTATCTCTCATGGTTGGAATGCCCAAAGGACGTTTTCCACCATTTGATTTCGGGATATATATACGACGTAGCGGGAGTGCTTTATACCCTTTACTGCTTAGAGTATGGATTGCATCCCATTTGTCTTCAGGAGTGCTCCAGGTTTGTTGATCAACACCGGGAGTTTTTCTACCTCGGTTCTCTGTAACCCGTCTTACAGCCAATGCTTTCGCACTGGTTGATTTGGTCAAGAGCCGTTGCAGAGATCGAGCTTTACGCCACTCTCCTGCTTTTATTGCCTTCGCAATTCGTGCTTGTAACCTCGCAACAACTTGATTGACTGTAATCCACGGAATACCGTGCCAGCTTTGCCAAGTTGCGGAGGCGACATCACAATCTAAATAAATTGCGTCCATATCAACCTCCGGTTGTATGGAGCGGGTGAAGGGAATCGAACCCTCGTCTTCTGCTTGGGAAGCAGCTTCTCTACCATTGAGATACACCCGCCCGAACCCTGAGGGATTAGACGATACTATTTCCCCAAAGGGGAGAGCATCATCGCCCCTTTGGGTTCTAATTACAAGCTCGTCTTACGACGAGTCACCAAGTGGAAGTCTGCATGCTTTCGCATTGGAGCATATTGCATCCCCTATCTTGCTCATTACAAGCAAGCTTTCGCTTTCTCCACTATCCTTTACCCACTAGAGCACCAGAAAATCTTGCGATTTTCCTTGTCTGCTTTATTAGCCAGACGCCCTGTTGGGCTTACCAAGTTCCGTATATGTAACAGAGTTGGTTAGGTTCCACCTATCCGCCGGTGACGTTTGTGTCAGCGTACTCGCACCAAGCAGGCGAATAACCCGTCACGTGCCTTTTGGCTAGAGCCTTTCAGTTGCTTTGGCTCTTTAATGCTTGACGACGTTTATTAGTGGTTCACTTTCGTTAACCATACAACTCAACCTAGCATCTCATCCGGCTGCAACTGCCAGAATCACACCAAGCCCCTCACGGGGCAAGATGTACCCCAAGAGGTGATTACGTTATCTGAGCGCTTAATACCCCACCGTTACCAGTGACGCACCGCTCTTAGGTTATAAGGGGCTGAACCCTTAGTACAGTCAGAACCATTAGGTATCGCTGTACAATTACATATACGGCTTTCGCCGCTTAGATATTACGCTAACACCGAAGTGAAAGTCGTTCATTTATATATAAGTTAGATTCGTAAACGAAGCTGACTTATTTTGGGCCAAGTCAAAATTGACTGAAGGCTATAAATGCTACTTTTCTCACATTTTTTTTAAAAGCCGTGAGTAGACTAGCTATCTATGCGACTATCTTGTCGCACGCTTGGGAAGCATCAGTTTTACCATTAAACTACATCCGCACGCCTAAATGACAATGCCTGTTAAAATAGCAGGCTATCTAATTATTATATCCCAACTGCTGTGGCATCGCATCATGAATTCTGAAAAAAATACCAAAGATTTTGGTCATATCAAAAGTTTTGTTTCACAACGAGCTCATATGACCCCAAGCCAAAAAGACGCTTATGATCGTTTGATGCCAGTCTGGGGCATTCAGTACGACCCTGCAGTCCTCGATCTAACCGCCACCTATCAACGCCAAGCCCCCACTGTTTTAGAAATTGGTTTTGGTATGGGCGAAACTACCTTAAAAATCGCTCAGACACGGCCAGAGGATAACTTTCTGGGTGTAGAGGTCTTCCCTTCTGGAGTGGGCTCACTGCTAAAACGTATCGAAGAAAACCAAGTAGAAAACATTAGAATTATTCAGCACGATGCGGTTGAAGTAGTACGTGATATGATTTTGCCCGCCACCTTGGCCGGCGTGCATATTTATTTTCCAGACCCTTGGCACAAAAAACGTCATCACAAACGCCGTTTAATCCAAACTCCTTTTATTGAGCTTTTGGCCTCACGTCTAGCGCCTGGTGCGTATATACACTGCGCTACTGATTGGGAAAACTATGCGGAACAAATGCTAGAGGTACTGTCTGCCAGCCCTCTCTTAAGCAATCAATTCACAGACTATGCACCTCGGCCTGATTACCGTCCTCAGACTAAGTTCGAAACACGAGGCTTACGTTTAGGACATGGTGTATGGGATTTACTTTTTAAGCGTAATGCAGCCCCTAATCCTGAAAAATTGCTGATGGAGAAATAAATGCAAATTATCCTTAATGGCGAAGCTCGTACATTTGAGGCGCAAAGTGTCTTGGCTTTATTACAAGAACTCGGCTATGTAGGCAAACGTATTGCAGTTGAACTTAACGGGGAAATCGTCCCCAAAAGTTTGCACGCCGATACCGCCTTAAAAGCCGGTGACCAACTGGAAATCGTAGTGGCTGTGGGTGGCGGCTAACGCATTCTCACAAAGCTTAACAAAGCCCCTGTTAATTTATCCTCTCAGGCTCTGCATAATAGAGCTGACCTAATCAACCATTCACAAAGAGAGCCTTTATGAGCGTTTTTAGCTTTTTAAAAAATGTTGGTGCAAAAATTCTCGGTAGTTCTGATACTAAAGCAGCCAGTTCTGACGAACTAAAAAAAGAGCTGGCTAAACACAGCTTAGATGCAGAAGGCATCCAAGTTGACGTAGAAGGCGACAAAGTGATTGTCAGTGGCGCCGTAGACTCTACCGAGCAAGCCGAGAAAATCTTATTGGCTTTGGGTAATACGATGGGTGTATCTGAAGTAGATAGCCAACTCGAAGTTGCCGCCCCGACTACCGAAGCGCGTCTATACACCGTCAAATCGGGTGATACCTTATGGAAAATCGCTGAAGAAATGTACGGCAAAGGCAAAGGCGCTCAGTACACCGTTATTTTTGAAGCCAACACACCTATGCTTAACCACCCAGATAAAATCTATCCAGGCCAAGTATTACGCATTCCTGAACTGGAAGTTTAATCTTATTAAGCCACGCTTAGCCCTAGGCCCACCTAGGGCTTTTTTGTGCGTAGTATGAACCACATGCCGAACACTTACTTACCCTTCCTAGATGGCTTACGAGCTATCGCCATTCTCTCCGTGCTAGTGTTTCATCTGCACAGTGACTGGCTTCCTAGTGGTTTTGTAGGCGTTGATGTGTTTTTTGTGCTGTCGGGTTTTGTCATTAGCGCCAGTCTGTGCCGCCAGCCCCCTTCTGCTTTATTGCCTTGGCTAAAGACTTTTTTAACGCGTCGCTTTTGGCGGATTTTTCCTGCTTTGTGCACCTGCATTGGCGGCATAGCGTTACTTAGTCTATGGCTAATTCCTGAGTCTGAACTTTCTACTCTGAATCGTTTGACTGGTTTAAGCGCCTTGTTCGGCCTAAGTAATTTTGTTCTTGCTTATTATGATACTGATAGCTTAAACCCCATTATTGAATACACGCTGTACACCCCCACCTGGTCTTTGGGCGTAGAAACACAATTTTATCTGCTGATCCCCCTGTTTTTATTTAAGCCACAGCTACGACTTAGGTTGATCTGGAGTGGTTTGTTTTTATCTGTGCTCGTGTCGTGGTATTTAAGCCTACAGCACCCCAGTGCCGCGTATTATTTATTGCCCAGTCGTTTGTGGGAGCTGCTGCTGGGCGCTGCGGTGTTTTTACTTATACAACAGTTAGGCTGTGCACCATCAAAACGTAGTTTGTCTTGTATTACCTGGGCGGGGGTCATTTTTTTAAGTCTAGGATTTGTCTACAGTAGCCCTGTCGCTTTTCCTTTTCCCAATGCGCTAGCCACCACCTTGGGCACTGCGTTACTGATTTTTGGCTTAACCCTAAACCCAAATTCGCCTTGGGTTGGAGCCCTGTTAAGGGCGCCCACTTTAACTGCTTTGGGCAAGATATCTTACTCACTTTATTTGTGGCATTGGCCTATTTTTTGTTTTTATAGATGGAATATAGGCTTAAACACGCCTTGGCAGCAATTTTCTGCGGTGTGTTTAAGCCTAATAGCAACGGTGATCTCATATCAGTGGGTAGAACAACGCTGGCGTTTTCCAAAGCGCCCAATAAAGGCTTAGCGGCGACGTTTGCCTTTGCCCTTGCCGCCCCCACGAGCGCCACCGCCGCCCAGCATATTACCCAGGCCACCCATCATGCCGCCCAAACCAGGCATGCCGCCGCCCATACCGCCGCCACCCCCCATACCACCACCTAAAGCGCGCATCATTTTGGCCATGCCGCCGCCTTTCATTTTTTTCATCATGCCTTGCATTTGCTCGAACTGCTTGAGCAACTGGTTGACTTCTTGTACAGGCACGCCGGCGCCCATCGCAATACGACGTTTACGCGATGCTTTAATAATTTCCGGCTTTTCACGCTCAGCGGGTGTCATGGAGTTAATGATACCCTCGGTGCGACCCATTTGTTTTTCAGCCTCACCCCCTTGGATTTGTTCCGCAGCGGCGGCAAACTGAGATGGCAGTTTTTTCAACAACGACCCCATATCACCCATTTTTTTGACTTGCTGCAATTGCTCTTTAAAGTCATTCAAATCAAAGCGATCACCGGCTTTGATTTTTTGGGCCATTTTTTCAGCATCAGCAATATCAATATTACGTTGAGCCTGTTCGACTAAACTAACGATATCGCCCATGCCCAAAATACGTTGCGCCATGCGCTCAGGATGGAAAGGCTCTAGACCATCGAGTTTTTCTGATACCCCAACAAACTTAAGCGGTTTACCAGTAATGTGGCGCACCGATAACGCCGCACCCCCACGGGCATCGCCGTCTAGCTTTGTCAGTACCACACCCGTTAAAGGTAAAGCTTCCGCAAAGGCTTTGGCTACGTTCACCGCGTCTTGACCTTGCATGGCGTCCACCACAAACAAGGTTTCCACCGGATTTACGGTATCATAGAGCAAGCGGATTTCTTGCATCATGGCTTCGTCAATACCTAAACGACCTGCCGTATCCACGATCAACACATCAAAATGGTGACGACGAGCATGATCTAAAGCCCGAACAACAATATCTTTAGGCTTTTCAGTGGCACTAGAAGGTAAAAAATCTACCCCGACTTGGCCAGCAACGGTCTCTAGCTGATCAATAGCCGCAGGTCTATAGACGTCAGCACTGACGACCAAGACTTTCTTTTTACCTGTTTTACGACCATTTTGAGTATGACCGCCTTCAGAAAGCCACTTAGCGAGCTTACCGGTTGTAGTGGTTTTACCCGCCCCTTGTAAGCCTGCCATTAAAATAACAGCAGGAGGCTGGGCAGCCAACGATAACTCTGAGGCTTGATCACCCAGATCCGCCCCCATGAGCTCCGTCAGTTCTTTGTGTACGATACCAACTAGAGTTTGACCTGGATTTAATGAATCGGCGACTTCTTGGCCCAAAGCTTGCTCTTTGACTTTGGCAATGAACTCTCGCACCACTGGCAAGGAAACGTCGGCCTCAAGCAAAGCCATGCGTACCTCACGCAACATTTCTTGGGTGTTAGTTTCAGTCAGTCGGGCTTGGCCACGCATTGTTTTTACAACACGTGACATCCGTTGGGTAAGATTTTCAAACATATGTCTGGTTTCGCTTAAACTATAGAATAGAGGAGACAGATTAAATAAATATGGTTTACTGTGGCATCGTGCCTGAAAACCTTTACCTACCCTGTCGATAAATATGTCTGCAAGTATAGTATTTCATGGATTGGCGGCCATCGCCTACGCTGTATTGGCTTTATCCCTATGGCTGCCCATACAAAAATACCAACGATCGCCTCATATAGACCGTACCTTCAGAACGGGTTTATTAGGCGCGATTATCATTCATGGCACCGGCTTATTATTAGCCATTATTATGCCCCAAGGCCTCCACATTGGGTGGGCCAGCGCGTTATCTGCGGGGTTATGGCTAGGAATGGTGGTATTTTGGTTTGAAAGCCTATATCTGCGGCTGGATAGTTTATTACTTATATTACTACCTACAGCGGCCATAGTCAGCTTAATTGCCGCTCTTTTTCCTCAAGGCGTCTTTGTTACAGCGGAAAACAGCGAATGGCTCCGGATCCATTTACTCATTGCTTTAGCCGCTTATGGCTTGGCAGGGGTGGCCGCTTTACACGCTATTCTCATTACCTTTTTAGACCGCCAGCTTCACCGTCCCGTACAACGAGTAGGCGAACAAAATACGTGGTATAGGGCCTTAGACAGCATGCCCCCTCTTATGGTGCAGGAAAACCTTTTATTCCGCCTCATTCGCATGGCATTTATTGCACTAACTCTTACCGTCATTACCGGTACCACGGTATCATTGCACTTGACCAATCAAGCACTACCTCTTGACCACAAAACCTTCTTTACTTTGTTGTCGTGGTTTACGTTTGGTGGCTTATTGATCGGACGCCACATCCGTGGCTGGCGCGGGCGTATTGCCTTACGCTGGACCTTAGTAGGTTTTAGTTTTTTGTTTCTGGCCTATTCCGGAAGCCGATTTGTGTTAGATGTTATTTTGCAGCGAGGTCCCTTTGGCTAAATTGTTAATCTGGGTGCTGGTTATTATTGCCGTGCTCTTTGTCACCCGTCTTATTACTCACAAAAAAAATAACGTGCGCCCCCGTACAGACCACGCCCCTACCCCTAAGGGCGCGGAGCAAATGGTACGTTGTGCTCACTGTGGTATTTACTTGCCCCGCTCCGAAGCTCTCATGAGCAATGACCATACTTGGTGCAGCCTAGACCACGCCAAGCTAGGCCCTCGTAACTAATGCATTTAGATCGTACCGGTTGGCTGCACCCCTCTACTACCGTGCAGCTTGCCCCCTCTCCTAATGCCAATCAACGACCCATCGGCTCTGACCCGTACTTACTGGTTATTCACAACATCAGTTTGCCACCCAACCAATTTACAGGCGACGCCGTGATCCAGTTTTTTCAAAACCAACTGGATTTTGATGCTGACCCTTGGTTTGAAAACATCCGTGGTGTCACTGTCTCTGCACATTTTTTTATTCGTCGTAATGGCCATATAGTGCAGTGTGTCTCTACCGATCAACGCGCCTGGCACGCAGGGGTCTCTTGCTTTGAACAACAAAATGGCTGCAATGATTTCTCTATAGGTGTAGAGCTAGAAGGCGCCGATCACATTCCGTACACCACCGAGCAATACCAACAGCTTGCCGCGCTTACTGAGGTCTTATCTCAACGTTATCCCATTCGTGCCATTCGAGGACATGAACACATTGCTCCAGGGCGCAAAACAGACCCTGGCCCCAGCTTTAACTGGTGGCATTATGCCAACCAGTGTTCGCTGCCGCTGCGGTTTTTTCCTAAATAAAAAAAGAGCTTGGCGTCAACCAAGCTCTTTTTATGCTGCTCTGGGCTACTACATTTAGAAAGTGATATTAGTAGATAACCAGAAAGCGCGTCCTAAAGATGGAATAGTCCCACGCGTACTACGACCATTTTGCATATAAGGTGAAGCACAATTCACGTCACCGTCTTGGTTTCTCCAGTTTTTACACTCAAGAAAATCTTTATCAAACAGGTTGAATACCGCTGCATTTAAGCGCACGTTTTTGGACACTTCGTAGCTACCACCCAAGTTAAACAAGGTATAGCCTTTTAAATCACCAATCGCCTCGTACTCTAACTTGTTATCCCCTGTTAGGTCTTCGGTCCTACCGGAGAAACGAGCACTGCTACCACGGTACTCACCTTGGAGCCAAAGGCTAACACGCTCAGAAGCTTCCCAACGTAATGTGGCATTCGCCATGTGTTTAGGCGTATCGCCTAAAGGACCATCGGCACGGCCGTCGTTTTTGAGCTCCGTATCGGTAAAGGTGTAATTCACACGCAAGCTCCAATCATCATTAAAGTAGATATTGGAATTGAACTCTAAACCTTGGGTGGTCGCTTTATCGCGGTTGATCTGATAGGTCGAGTTGCTAGGTTGACCTAGACAACTGGCAATGAAGCCAGTCCCACACTCACCACCACTGGTGATTTTATCTTTAATACGGTTATGGAAACCAGTTAAACCCACCGTCCAACCTTGTAAGCTGTCGTAATTAAAACCCAATTCGGTGCTGGTACTGACTTCGGGTTGCAAATTTGGGTTACCTACTGAAATGGTTCTGCCTTGGCCACTAATGCCGCTAACCCCACTATGTAACTGCTCTAGGTTCGGGGTCTTATAGCCACGGCTCATACCACCTTTAACAGTCCATTGCTCGGTCGGAGTCCAAACCAAATAGCCACGTGGGCTGTAATTACTGCCAAAGGCTTCATGATGGTCATAACGTAGACCTACCGTAGCAGTTAAGGTATCGGTTAGGCTCCACTCATCCTCAGCAAAAAGGGCGTAGGTGTCTTGTTTAAACTCCTCATTCACCACGCCATCAATCATCTTGCCATTCCAATACTGACCACCTACCGTCACTACATGGTTATCGCCTACGGGAGCCACGAACTTGGTATCAAAAATGGTATTGGTCGCTTTAAGCTCTCGATCTAAGCCCACATCAGAGCTACCTGCTGGGCGAGCGGCGGTAGGAATAGTACGGCCTAAGGTTTTAGTTTGATTACGCATCAAACTGACATCCAAGGTACCTATATCAAAACGAGTGGTACTACCCACGGCGACTTCTTCACGATTAAAACGCAAATGGTCTTTATAACCCGCTACACCACTACCGCATAAACCATCCACATTACCCAGCTGACACTCATCATTATTAAACCACTGATGATCCTGGCTTAGATCTAGCCAAAAATCCTGATTTTTAGTGGGTGTCAAAGTTAATTTTGCCCCGACATTATGAGCGCGTGACTCGACGGGTGCAGGGCCACGTTTGCTAATGGACTCACCATTACCATACGTCACATCAGAACTACCACGGCGCTGTACACTGCCACGAATCGCAATTCCTAATAGATCATCCACTAATGGACCATCCACATAAAGACTGGCTTTATTTAAAGAACCAATATCACTATTTTGAGGTAAATTGGTTTCTAGGTTCAAAGAGCCACCCCACTCTTTAGCAACTTTGCGTGTGATGATGTTAACCACCCCACCAATCGCATCAGAACCATACAAAGTGGACATAGGACCACGGATCACCTCAATGCGCTCAATCGCGGACAAAGGTGGCATAAATCCAGTGTTAGCACCGCCAAAACCGTTGGGCATCACATCGCCCGCCGCATTTTGACGACGGCCATCGATCAAAATCAAAGTGTACTCACTGGGCATACCGCGGATGCTGATACTAAGGTTACCCGTTTTCCCAGTGGAGCCACGTACATCGATCCCCTCTACATCACGTAAAGCATCGGCTAGATCTTTAAAGGGCTTTTCTTCTAAGTCTTGGCGGCTAATAACAGAAATAGAGGCGGGTGCTTCACGAATAGTTTGGTCAAAGCCAGACGCGGTGACCACCACGCCTTGTAAGGCTTGTACGTTTTCTTGTTGAGCCTGAGCGGAAGTCACCGCCCCAAAAGTAAAAAGACCAGCGACTAAACAGGTGATCTTTTTAATATGGAATCCAACCTCTTTTTGTTTCATTATTTTTCCTAATCAAAACTAAGCAACAACCCAAGCCCCGCTTGACGCTGTTCCTGCCCCTTAAATCCATCACATAATTTTGTGGAGAGTGTGATAGCAAGAGTGATTCAAAAATCTTTCTTGCTACAAAAAGTTGTAACTAAAAGAATGGTAATCATTATCATTAGCGAACGCAAACCGAATACCTTTATGATTTATCCTGTTGTGGGTGAACAACAAAAAAGGCGATGTCCATGACATCGCCTTTTAACTTATTACTAAAAACCTACAACATACGTCTTCTAGTTTTTCAACAATAAACGATTCATACGCTGTACGAACAGCGCAGGCTCTTCTAATGATGCTCCTTCAGCCAGCATCGCTTGATCCACTAAAAGTGCTGCCCAATCAGAAAAATCGTCTTCAGCTGCCTCGTTAATCAAATTGATTAAGCTGTGCTCTGGATTAATTTCCAAAATGGGTTTGACCTCTGGAGTCTGCTGACCTGCTGCTTGAAGCATACGCAACAAATGAGGGCTCATTTCATTTTCATCTACCACCACACACGCTGGTGAATCCACCAAACGACTGGTAATACGAACCTCTTTGACTTTCTCGCCTAACGCTGTTTTTAAACGCTCGACTAAAGGCTGATAGCTTTCCGCAATTTGCTCTTGTTTTTTCTTTTCTTCCTCATCCTCTAGCTCTGCCAAATCCAGACCGCCCTTGGCGACTGAGACCAACGCTTTGCCATCGAACTCGTTTAAGAAAGACAACATCCATTCGTCTACGCCTTCACTAAAGAGCAAGACCTCGATGCCTTTCTTGCGGAATACTTCAAGATGCGGGCTATTTTTAGCAGCAGAATACGAATCGGCAGTCACATAATAAATTTTGTCCTGCCCTTCTTTCATGCGAGCGATGTAATCAGCAAACGACACATTCTGCACAGAGGTGTCATTTTGGGTGGAAGCAAAGCGTAGCAAGCTAGCAATACGCTCTTTGTTGCTTGAGTCCTCGCCCACGCCCTCTTTTAATACAGAACCAAACACTTGCCAAAAGGTGTCGTATTTTTCTGTTTGATTTTCAGCCAAGTCTTCGAGCAATGACAAAATACGACGTGCAGAACCATCACGAATAGCACGTACATCACGGCTTTCTTGCAGAATTTCGCGCGATACGTTCAAAGGTAAATCAGCGGAATCAATCACCCCACGCACAAAACGCAAATAATTAGGCAATAGCTGTTCCGCATCATCCATAATAAACACACGTTTTACATACAGCTGTACCCCACGCTTGGCATCACGATCCCACATATCAAAGGGTGCACGCTTAGGGATATACAACAGCTGGGTGTACTCAGTTCTACCCTCAACACGATTATGCGTCCAAGCTAAGGGTTCTTCAAAGTCGTGCGCAATGTGCTTGTAGAAATCAATGTACTGCTCGTCTTCGACCTCACTGCGGGAACGGCTCCATAACGCACTGGCTTGGTTTACCGTTTCCCATTCGTTAGAACGGATATTTTCTTGTTTTTCTTCGTTCCACTCTTCTTTGCGCATTTGTACTGGCAAAGAAATGTG
>CANROS010000068.1 GCA_947632305.1 uncultured Paenalcaligenes sp.
CTTAACGTGGGCTGCCGTATATGCCGGTTCTATTGGTTTACTCGTGCGTTGGCGCGAAGGGCATTTGCTTGGCCCCGATATTGGCCATATACCCGTCAGTAACTTATACGAAGTCTTTGTGCTGTTTGCTTTGATGACGGCTCTGTTTTATCTGTATTATGAGCGTCGTTACAACACGCGAGCTCTCGGTGGCTTTGTGTTGCTGGTGGTGACCTCTATTGTGGTGTTTTTGTTGTGGTATTCCTTTACCCGCGATGCCCACCAAATTCAGCCACTTGTGCCGGCTTTGAAGAGTTGGTGGATGAAAATTCACGTTCCTGCTAATTTTATTGGCTATGGCACTTTCTCGTTGGCGGCCATGGTAGGCTTGGCTTACTTAATCAAAGAAAATGGTGAAACACGCTCCTGGGCCAAATTAGCTCCGGTGTTTATTTTAGGTGTTTTGCTCTGCGCAGAGCCTTTGATCTTTAGCTCTGGTAAGTTTTCTGCGACGTGGATGCTGTACTTTGGTATTAGCGCGCTGATAGTGGGTTTGATTTTAGCCTTCCGTGGTCCTATTTCTCGTCAATTGCCTTCTTTGGAGATTCTTGACGACATCATGTATCGCGCCATTGCGGTAGGTTTTGCCTTCTTTACGATTGCGACGATTTTAGGCGCTTTGTGGGCCGCTGATGCGTGGGGCTCTTATTGGCAGTGGGATCCCAAAGAGACCTGGGCTCTGATCGTATGGTTAAACTATGCGGCTTGGTTGCATATGCGTTTTATGAAAGGACTACGTGGGACCTTTAGCGCTTACTGGGCTTTAGTGGGTTTGTTGATCACCAGCTTTGCGTTTTTAGGCGTTAATATGTTCCTTTCAGGTTTGCATTCTTACGGCGAACTTTAAATCAGGACTTTTGTAAACAACGGTGTAGGGCCAGGCTGTCTAGGCAGGGCTTACACCGTATACTGTTGTTCTGTACGCTTATTTTGCTATAAAAAACAGCCCATTTAGGGCTGTTTTTGGCTTTAATCAATTAGTCGTTCCTGTTCGAACAGCGTTTGGAGCTCTTCGCGGGGTCTAACCAAGTGTACGGATTGTTTATCTACGATGACTTCGGCTGCCCGGGGTCTTGTGTTGTATTGGCTCGCCATGGTGAACGAGTAGGCTCCGGCAGACATAATTGCGAGTAAATCGTCTTGTTCTAAGACCAAAGAGCGATCTTTGGCAAGCCAGTCACCACTTTCACAAATGGGCCCGACTATGTCGTAATTGACAGGCTCGGATTGGGCTGAGCGCGGGCGTATGGCCTCTACATCGTGCCATGCATCGTAAAGAGTGGGGCGGATGAGATCGTTCATGGCGGCATCGACAATGGCAAAATGCTTGTCTTGGTTAGTTTTTAGGTATTCCACGCGTGTTAAAAGCACGCCAGCGTTACCCACCATAGAGCGTCCGGGCTCTAGAACGAGCTGTAAATGACCTAGATTGGCTGCGTCTAACGCGCTAAAGACGGCTGAGAGTAGCTCGGTGGGTGTGGCAGGAGTTTCGTCAGTGTAACGAATGCCCAAGCCACCGCCTATGTCCAAGTGTTTGAGTTCTATACCTTGAGCTTGCAGTTGCTGAATCAGATTAATAAGTTTTTGCAGTGCCGCCAGATACGGTGAGATCTCAGTGATTTGTGAGCCAATATGACAATCCACCCCTACGATATCTAGGCTTGGCATTTGTTGAGCCTGAGCATAAATAGCCGGGGCGATGTTGATGTCCACGCCGAATTTATTGTCTTTTAGGCCAGTGGATATATAAGGGTGAGTTTTGGCGTCTACGTCTGGATTAACGCGTAATGACACAGGGGCTTTGACCCCTTTTTCTGCAGCAATGGCGGCAATGCGTTCGAGCTCAGCCACAGACTCTACGTTAAAACATTTAATGTTGGCGGCTAGGGCGGCTTCAATTTCCCAGCGTTGTTTACCTACGCCAGAGAAGACCACTTTAGAGGGATCGCCTTTGGCGGCAATGACCCTAGCGAGTTCGCCACCCGACACAATGTCAAACCCCGTGCCTAAGCGAGAAAACTCATTCAAAATAGCGAGGTTGGAGTTGGCCTTCATGCCGTAGCACACCAGTACATCTCTGCCTTGGGCCGCTTGATGGTAGCTGTTCCATGCATCATGTAGCGCTTGGCGAGAGTACACATAAAGGGGTGTGCCAAAGTCATGAGCCAGTTGCTCTAGAGATACGTTTTCAGCATGTAAAACGCCGTCTTTGTGTTGAAAATGCGTAGCTACAGTCATAGAAAGAAAAAACAATCCATTAATTTTGAGAGACTGAGTCTACTTCTACAGCAGACTCAGGCAAATACAGGGGGCCTTTGTAGCCACACCCTGTTGTTCCTAAAAGGGCAGCCATAAATAATAAGGCGCTTAGTCGCTTAAGTACAAATTTCATGGCTTTTTAGAAAGGGATGAGCCCTGGGGTAGTGGCAGGATCTAAGGCACCATTACCCCCTTGGTTCGGGTTGAGCTGTTGTAATAGCTCGCCGATTTGATCCTCGCCACCGGCGTTGTCACCGTAATACAGTGAGTCATCTAAAACCGAAGGTAAGCCCACACGTAAAATAGCTTGTCCAGGCGGAAACTCATCATAAAAGTAGTTGCCGTTGACGGCTTGTAAGCCAGACGGTACTGGGCCTAGGGCTTTGGGCGGCACATCTTTGAGTGCTTGTGCCATGTAGTTAATCCAGATGGGCATAGAGAGCCCTCCGCCAGTTTCCCCTGAACCCAAGGAGCGCGGTTGGTCAAAACCCATCCAAGCGATGCCGACTAAGTCAGGGGTGTACCCAGCAAACCAGGCATCGTGCGAGTCGTTGGTTGTGCCCGTTTTGCCGCCAATGTCGTTACGTTTGAGGGTGGCTGAAGCGCGGGAGGCTGTGCCAGAGGTGGCCACGCCACGTAGCAAGTGATTCATGAGGTAAGAGGTGCGTTCGTCAATGACGCGGGCTGTGCTGTTACCAGCCACGACGGGTTCAGCGCGCATGATGACCTCGCCGGAGCCGTCGGTAATGTAATCAATCAGATAGGGCTGGACGCGGTAGCCGCCATTTGCAAAGATGCTATAAGCGGTAGCAAGTTGTAGTGGGGTAACGCTGCCAGCACCTAAGGCCATAGGTAATACAGGAGGCTGGCGGGCGGCATCAAAGCCAAAACGGGTGACATAGTCTTGGGCATACTTAGGGCCGATGGCTTGCATGATCCGAATGGAAACCATGTTTTTAGAACGATAGAGACCATTACGTAGCGTGAGCATGTCTTCGTAGCGCCCGCCGTAATTCTTGGGGTTCCAAGGCGTAGACCCCGTCTGAGCTGATGAAAGACTAAAGGGTTGATCTGAAATTAAGGTTTCAGGAGTCAGGCCTTTTTCTAAAGAAGCCGCATAAATGAAGGGCTTGAAGGCTGACCCAGGTTGGCGCCAAGCCTGGGTAACGCGGTTAAATTTACCATCAGAGAAATGGAAACCACCTACCATGGCACGAATGGCACCGTCTTGGGGGCGCATGGACACAAAGGCGGCTTGTACTCCGGGCATGTTGATGACTTCCCAGTACTCGCCATTGTTAAATAAATACACCACCGAGCCGCGACTAATGCGCTCTTTGTCGCTGGCATTTGCTGTTAAACCACGGGCCACAATCGTTAAGGCCCGTTTGTTATCCACCACGATGGTTTCATCGGCACTGCGGGCCACCGTAATTTGAGTGGGGCTGGCAGAGAGCACGACGGTAGTTAATAAATCGCCCATATCGGGGTGTTTGCGTTGTACATCTGCCAAGATTTCGCTAAACGCTTCGGTGTTTTGTTCAATGTCTGCGGGCAGATCGACCTGGTCCTCAGGACCTGGGAAGCGCGCTCTACGTGTGTATTGTAAAACAGCGTCACGTACGCTTTGGTAGGCGGCTTCTTGGTCTTTGGAGTTGATGGTGGTGTAGATATTAAAACCACGTGAGTAAATGCCGTCCTTGTACACACCATAGAGCAATTGGCGGGCCAATTCAGCGGCGTATTCACCATGGACGCTGTACCCACCAGCAGGCATGCCCTCGGCAGTACGAATTTCAATCACTTGATCCAAAGCGGCTTGGTATTCGGCTTCGGTGATGTAGCCTAGGCCAAGCATACGACCCAGCACCACAACTTGTTGGCGTTTGGCTTCGTTGAAGTTGGCAATAGGGTTAAAGCGTGATGGGGCACGAGGAATACCCGCCAACATGGCGGCTTCGGCCAAGGTGATCTCAGTCAGAGGTTTGCCAAAATAAGCGCGTGAAGCGGCGGCAAAGCCATACGCGCGATGACCTAGGAAAATTTGGTTCATGTAGAGATCAAGAATTTGATCTTTGCTGAGCATGGACTCAATTTTATAGGTCAGGAGTAATTCGTAAAATTTGCGTGTATAGGTTTTTTCAGAGGAAAGATAAAAGTTTCGAGCCAGCTGCATGGTGATGGTGCTGGCCCCTTGGCTTTTGGCCCCTGCCATGAGGTTTGCCACAATAGCGCGACCTATACCTCGGAGATCGATGCCGTTATGTTGATAAAAACGGTCGTCCTCTGCTGCTAATAGAGCCGATTTCATGACGTCTGGAATGTCTTCAAAACGCATCACATTGCGCCGTTCCTCGCCAAACTCGCCGATCAAAACTTTGTCGGCCGTATAAATACGTAGCGGCACGCGTGGTTTGTAATCCGTCATTGCGCTAAGATCGGGAAGGTTTGGCCAGGCAAGAGCGATTGCTAAGGACACAACTAAGGCCCCACAAACGGCTAAGCCTGTGCATAGCGCGGCAGCTTTCACAAGGAAGCGGATGAGCCAAGAGCCAGAAGTCGGCTTATTCGGTGAAGGTTGGGCAGTAGAACTCATTGTGGGGTATGGCGCTATATCCAGAGGGATCTAGACAGTGGGTTAAGAAAGCAAATAAATAGTAAACAAAGCGAAAACAACACGTAGCTAATGAGATAATACACAAATGACAGACTTTTTATCTGCAGACCTCATGCAAAATGAAATTTTAACACCTCTTAGTCCAGAAGATTTACAGCAGTTAGTTCTGCCAGCTAATAAACCTATTATTCTAGTTGGCATGATGGGCGCGGGTAAAACAACATTAGGACGTCAGTTAGCTCGGTGCTTAAAACGAGACTTTTACGACTTAGACCAAGAGTTAGTCGAGCGTTGTGGCGTACCGGTAACCACTATTTTTGACATAGAAGGCGAAGAAGGCTTTCGTAAACGTGAGACCCTAGAGCTTGACGTTTGTTCCCGACGCCCAGCGGTTGTCTTAGCGACGGGTGGCGGGGCGGTACTTGCCGATCTTAATCAAAATATGCTGCGTGAACGCGGTACGGTGGTTTATTTACGAGCCAACGAGAATGAATTATATAGACGACTGGAGCGCGATAAAACCCGTCCTTTATTACAAACTGCAAATCCTCGTCAACGTATTAAAGAGCTAATTGAACAGCGAGGCCCTATTTACGAGTCCTTGGCAGATGTGGTTTTTGAAACAGGAGCTGGCCCAGTTCATACGTCAGTTAAACAATTAATTAGTGTCTTAAAAGAACAAGAGGTGATTGAATGAGTGTGGTTCAGGTGAATACACCAGGTGGTAATTATCCCATCCATGTAGAGGCCGGACGGTTAGACCTATTGCATCAGTCTATTCCGGCTGATGCAACGACTGTAGCATTAATTACCAACCCAACGGTTTTTGAATTGTATGGCGAGCGTGTGTTAAAGGCGTTACAGACCACGGGTAAAAAGCTCGTACAGGTCCAAATCCCTGACGGAGAGGCCTATAAAACCATGGCCACCCTAGAGCAAATTTTTGACGCTTTGTTACAAAATCGCTTGGATCGCAAAGCCGTCATTGTGGCTTTAGGGGGCGGGGTTGTCGGCGATATCAGTGGTTTTGCTGCGGCGTGCTTTATGCGCGGGATCCGTTTTATCCAAGTCCCCACGACGTTGTTGTCTCAGGTGGATTCCTCTGTAGGCGGTAAAACGGCCATTAATCACCCCCTAGGTAAAAACATGGTGGGGGCGTTTTATCAGCCCATCGCGGTGGAAATTGATATCCACGTGCTTAAAACCTTGCCGCAACGCGAAATTGCTGCGGGTCTAGCCGAGGTCATTAAATACGGCATGATTACCGATGCTGAGTTTTTGGATTGGTGTTTAGCAAACACAGACGCCTTAACCAGTTTACAAGACGCCGAGCTGCAGTATGCGGTCAGACGTTCGTGCGAGCTTAAGGCCTATGTGGTGTCCCAAGACGAGCGTGAATCTGGCCTGCGCGCCATTTTGAATTTTGGTCATACCTTTGGTCACGCAATTGAAGCAGGGTTAGGGTATGGTGAGTGGTTACATGGTGAGGCGGTGGGCTGTGGCATGATTATGGCGGCCGAGCTTTCTGCTGAGGTGTGTGGTCTACCGGCTGAAAGCGTACAAAAAATACGTGATTTGGTGGCAGCGATTGGCTGCCCTACCACCCCACCGAAGTGGGACCATGACAAATGGATTGACTTAATGGGCTTAGATAAAAAAGCCGAAGGGGGGCAGTTGCGTTTTGTGTTGCTGTCCGAATTAGGTCGTAGTGTGGTTCAAGCCGTAGAGGTGGAAACCATTAAAAAGGTCTTAGCTAAATTCTAGGAGAAGTCTATGTTAGCCGCGTATGCGTGTCATGATGACCTGAGTCAAGGACGTTTATATGTCGAAGCCGCCCCCGAAGGCAGGGGGCAGTTTCAACGAGACAGAGACCGTATCATTCATTGCAACGCATTTAGGTTGTTGGAGTATAAAACCCAAGTCTTTGTGAACCACGAGGGTGATTTATTCCGCACGCGGCTGACCCACAGTCTAGAAGTTGCCCAAGTCGCTCGTTCTATAGCTCGTCGTTTGGGGCTGAATGAAGACCTGATCGAGGCCATCTCATTGGCCCACGATCTGGGGCACACCCCGTTTGGTCATGTGGGCCAAGACGAACTCAACCAGTGTATGCACGAGCTCGCCCCCGAGGCAGGTGGCTTTGAGCATAATTTGCAAAGTCTACGCATTGTGGACCACCTCGAAGAGCGCTACGCTGAGTTCAATGGCTTAAACCTGTGTTTTGAAACCCGTGAGGGCATTTTGAAGCACTGTAACGTACGCCATGCACGCCAGCTAGGCGATGTGGGGTTACGTTTTATTGAGCGCACTCAGCCTTCGTTAGAGGCGCAGGTGGCTAACCTCGCTGATGAAATTGCGTATAACAATCATGATATTGATGATGGCTTGCGGTCGGGCTTAATTACCCTAGACCAATTATTAGAAATCAAAGTGTTTGCACAGCATCATGAACGCGTTTTGCAGCACTATCCGCAGCTGAAAGCTAAATCTGAGCGCAAACGTTTGATTGGGGAAATTTTACGTAGGATGATCCATACCTTTGTGGTGGATCTAACCAATGCGACCTTGGCGAACTTAGCCGAGCACAAGCCGCGTTCCGTGGATGAGCTGCGTCACTGCCCACGTTTGGCCACCTTTTCCCCCGAGATGCGTGCCCAAGCCGATGAGCTAAAACGTTTTTTACGTACTCAGCTGTACCAACATGCCAAAGTGTTGCGTATGTCTTTTAAAGCACGTCGTACGGTACGTGAGCTTTTTCACGCCTTTCTTTCTGATCCCCGTTTGCTAGCCGAAGAGCATAGGCGTGATGATTTTAACGAGCAAGCACGTGCCATTGCTGATTACGTAGCGGGTATGACCGACCGCTACGCTATCAAAGAACATCGCGAACTCTACGCCGTGTAAAGAGATACCGCGAGCATTATAGGTGTTGCTTGAGGTAGCGGCCTGTGATGCTATTGGGGTCAGCAGCGATGGCTTCTGGGGTGCCGGTGGCAACAATGGTGCCGCCTTGGGCGCCGCCTTCAGGGCCTACATCGACAATCCAGTCTGCGGTTTTGATGACATCCAGATTATGCTCAATCACCACCACGGTATTGCCTGCATCCACCAGCTGATTCAACACATTTAATAGCATCGCAATGTCTTGGAAGTGTAAACCAGTGGTGGGCTCGTCTAAGATATACAAGGTGTTGCCCGTATTGCGTTTAGATAGCTCTAAAGCCAATTTAACCCGCTGCGCTTCCCCGCCAGATAACGTGGTCGCGCTTTGCCCTAGCCGGATATAGGACAAGCCCACATCCATTAGGGTTTGCAGGCGGCGGGCAATCTGAGGCACGGCCTCAAAGTACTCTAAGGCTTGTCCTACGGTTAAATTCAATACCTCGTTGATGTTTTTGCCTCTATAGAGGATTTCCAAGGTCTCACGGTTGTACCTAGAGCCATGACAGACATCACAGGGCACATAGACATCTGGCAAAAAGTGCATTTCTACTTTAATGACCCCGTCCCCTTGGCAGGCTTCGCAGCGTCCCCCTTTGACATTAAAAGAAAAACGGCCAGCATCATAGCCGCGTACTTTGGCTTCAGCAACGCCTGCAAAGAGCTCACGAATAGGACTAAACATCCCCGTGTAGGTGGCGGGATTGCTGCGGGGCGTACGGCCAATGGGACTTTGATCTACCGTAATGATTTTGTCGAAGTGTTCTAAACCGTTTAAGGCAGCATAAGGGCCGGGCTCACTTTGAGCGCGATGTAAGTGCTGAGCCACGGCTTTGGCCAAAGTGTGATTAATCAGCGTAGATTTACCCGAACCGGAAACGCCCGTCACACAAACCAAACGTTGTGAAGGGATACGTAAATCCACCTGTTGTAGATTGTTGCCACTAGCGCCTAGTAGTTCTAAATAGGGCTGATCGGTAGTGACAGGACGGCGGGTAGGAATAGGGATGTTTAAGGTGCCGCTTAGGTACTGACCTGTGGCAGAAGCAGGGCTAGCCATGACTTCAGCAGGCGTTCCTGCCGCAATGACTTCACCACCTAGCTCGCCAGCACCAGGCCCCATATCAATTACAAAATCGGCTAAACGGATCATGTCCTCATCGTGCTCGACCACGATCACGCTATTTCCTAGATCGCGTAGCTGTTTCAGAGTGAGGATTAACTTATCGTTATCGCGCTGATGCAAACCGATGGAAGGCTCATCCAGTACGTACATCACTCCGGTTAGGCCTGAACCGATTTGACTGGCTAAACGAATGCGTTGGGCTTCGCCCCCAGAGATAGTATTCGCTCGTCTATCCAAAGATAAATAGCTCAAACCCACATTATTCAAAAACCGTAGGCGAGATTGGATTTCATCAACGATACGAGCGGCGATTTCTTTTTTAGCACCACTGAGCTGTAAGGTTTCAAACCAGACTAGACAGTCATGCAGGGTGTAATGCTCTACTTCGTGAATGGCTTTTGGTGCGTTGTCACCCAGCAGAACATGACGAGCCGTGGTATTGAGGCGCGCGCCCTGGCAGCTAGGGCAAGTTTGAATACGGCGTAGTTTATTGAGTTCCTCTTTAACGGCACTGGAGTCGGTTTCTTGCCAGCGTCGCACCAAGTTAGGGATGACGCCCTCGAAAGTATGCAGCTTAGTGGTGGTTTGACCTTTTTCAGTGAGATAAATAAAGGGGATCTCTTCGGTACCAGAGCCATAGAGCACAGCTTGTTGAATTTCGGGGTCTAAGGACTCAAAACCATCTTCAATATCAAAGCCATAGTAATTCGCTAAGCTTTGAAGCAAATTAAAGGTAAAAGCATTACGGCGATCCCAGCCTACAATGGCCCCACTGGCTAAACTGAGTTCGGGCACAGCCACAACTAGCTTGGGGTCAAAAAACTCAGTTTCACCCATACCTGAGCACTCAGGGCACGCACCGGCAGGATTATTAAAGCTAAACAAACGTGGCTCTAAGGTTTCAACTTGATAGTCACAGTGGGGGCAGGAGAAATGCACACTAAAAGCCTGCGTTTCATTGGTGTCCATATTTAAGACAACGGCTTTGCCTTGGCTAAGCAACGTGGCTGTTTCAAAACTTTCGGCTAATCGAGCGGCACTTTCAGGACGGACGCGCAGTCTATCTATCACTACTTCTAAGGAATGGATTGCATCGGGTAGCGCCAAAGGCTCGCCCAAATTGTGCATTTCTTCGTTTAGACGAATGCGCACAAACCCTTGGGATTGCAAGCTTTGTGTGATCTCGTTTAGGTCTTGGTGTTGTTTGTGAGTAATAGGCGCTAAAATAGCCAGTCGCGTTTCTGCCGGCCAAGCTAAAACGGTGTCCACCATTTGACTAATACTCTGCGCTTGCAAGGCAAGCTGATGAGTTGGACAGTGTGGGGTGCCTACGCGGGCATATAATAAACGCAGATAGTCGTGAATCTCTGTGGTGGTACCCACTGTAGAGCGTGGGTTATGTCCAGCCGCTTTTTGCTCAATGGCAATTGCCGGTGACAAGCCTTCAATCAAATCCACATCGGGTTTGTCCATCAGCTGTAAAAACTGTCTGGCGTAAGCGGACAGGCTTTCCACATAACGACGCTGGCCTTCGGCATACAGGGTATCGAAGGCTAGAGACGATTTACCCGAACCTGAGAGGCCAGTGATGACCACCAGCTTATGTCTGGGTAAATCAATCGAAATGTTTTTTAAATTGTGCGTGCGCGCACCGCGAATACGTATAAGTTCCATTCGTTTTTTACGTGCTAGGGTCTAGAGGCTAACCTATTACTATAGCTCGGACCGCCAAGTCGTGCGCAACAGAGTCACAAGCTTTTTGTAAAGCGTTGAAAAATTGAGTATTGCATGAGTTCGTCTAAAAAACAGGAAATAACTAAAAAAAGCACACGCCAACGCGTGCAATTTACGCCTCAAGAACGTCGTTCCAGTATCTTGTTGGCTCTATTATTCTCTACTCGTATGTTAGGGTTATTTCTTTTAACCCCTATTTTTGCGGTAGCGGCCCAAAGTATTCCTGGTGGCAACAATGCCATGAAGGTGGGCATTGCGCTGGGGGCCTATGGGCTAACTCAAGCCATTATGCAAATCCCTTTAGGGATTGCCTCCGATCGATTTGGACGCCGGCCCGTGATTGTGGCGGGGATGTTGCTATTTATTCTAGGCGGCGTGATCAGTGCCATGGCTCAGAGTGTGGATGGCATTATTGTGGGGCGCATACTACAAGGCCTAGGTGCTATTTCTGCAGCCATTACGGCTTGGGTCGCGGATGCGACTCGTCCCGAGGTCAGAACACGTGCCATGGCGATGGTGGGTTCTGCTATAGGCTTGTCTTTTGCCGTGTCTTTGGTGGTGTCGCCGGTACTGGTGGGGCAGTTTGGCTTGTCCGGTCTATTTTGGGCGATTAGCTTGCTGGGCTTTGTGTGTTTGTTAATTGCCGCTTTTGCTGTGCCTGAATACCCACAAAGTGAAAACATAGTGCAGGTATCGGCCCGTGAAGTCTTGGGCCATAAAGACCTGTTGCGTTTGAATTTTGGGGTTTTTGCCCTGCACTTTATTTTGATGACCTTGTTTATGGTCATCCCAACCACCTTGGCGCAGGTGGGGCAAATGGGCCCCAGTCATTTATGGCAGGTGTATTTGCCTGTCATTGTGCTGTCGTTTGGTTTTATGATCCCGATGGTGATTCGGACTGAAGTACGTAAAACCCATACTCAAACGTTAAAGCATTTAGTGTTGGCGCTGGCGGTAATCATGGCGCTGATGCCTTGGGTAAGCGCCTCGTTTAGCGGAGTCGTGCTTTTCTTGTTTTTGTTCTTTTGTTTGTTTAATACCTTAGAAGCCTTGCAGCCCTCGCTAGTCTCACGCGTGGCTCCCGCTAATTACAAAGGCTTAGCAATGGGTTTTTACAACACTACGCAATCTTTAGGGGTGTTTTTTGGTAGCTTGGCTGGGGGCGTGATTGCCTCCACGGCCGGCATACAGTGGGTGTTGTGGCTAGGTGCTGCTTTGGCCCTGCTGTGGTGGTGGAGCACCCGACGTCTGCAAATTCAGCTTTGAGGGTTTTAGTCTAGGGCTAAAGTAGCTACTAGGAGTTCAGTCTTAAATCGTCGATAATAAGACAAAGATATCGATTTTAAAGGAATACAACATGGCCTCAGTAAACAAAGTAATTTTGGTAGGCAATTTAGGGCGTGATCCCGAAGTCCGTTATACTGCCAACGGCTCAGCAATGTGTAATCTTTCCGTTGCCACGACCTTTAATAGCCGTGACGGTCAAACTGGCGAGCGCCGTGAGGAAACTGAATGGCACCGGGTGGTAATGTTCAATCGCTTGGCTGAAATTGCTGGTGAATACTTACGTAAAGGGCGCCCTGTTTATATCGAAGGGCGTTTACGCACACGTAAATGGCAAGGTCAAGACGGTCAAGACCGTTACACCACTGAAATTCTTGCCGATCAAATGCAGATGCTAGGTGGTCGTGGTGATAGCAGCGGTGACTACAGTGGTGATATGGATCAGTCCATGCCGCCCCAACGCTCTGCACCAGCACAACGCCCGCCCCAACAGCCTGCACCACAGCAGCAACAGCAACAACGTCCTCAGCAAAACTACCAAGCCTCGCCTATGGATAGCATGGCAGATATGGATGACGACATTCCGTTTT
>CANROS010000069.1 GCA_947632305.1 uncultured Paenalcaligenes sp.
ACCGATGTCATGAATATCTAAGACCTTAGAGCAGCCTACGCCTTGATCAATCCAGCGCACTACATAGCCCAAAATGCCTTGAACATTATTGTCTAGTTCTTGCTTGATGTCTTCGGCGCTCCAGTTGGTTTCTGTGGCCACGGGAATAGTTAGAATAGCGTCAAGCACCTCTACATGTTCTTGCTCTAGTGCTTTTTGAATGGCTTGTACATCCAGTTGATGGTAGTGCAGGGCGTGCAAGGTAGCCGCGGTAGGCGAGGGCACCCAGGCCGTGTTGCCACCGGCTTTGAGGTGGCCGATTTTTTGTTCTAGCATGGCTGCCATTAAGTCGGGCATGGCCCACATCCCTTTACCAATTTGAGCTTTACCGCGTAAACCACACTCTAAGCCAACCTGAACATTATTACGTTCGTAAGCCGGTAACCAAGCCAAGTTGCGCATTTCGTTTTTACGTACTACTGGACCGGCGTGCATACATGTGTGAATTTCGTCGCCGGTGCGATCCAAAAAACCCGTGTTGATAAAAGCGACTCGTTCTTGGGCGGCTGCAATACACGCTTTGAGGTTAATGGAAGTACGGCGTTCCTCGTCCATGATGCCCATTTTGATGGTGTTGCGAGGCAGGTCGAGTAGGTCTTCGGTGCGAGCAAAGAGTTCGTTAGCAAAGGCCGTTTCTTCGGGGCCGTGCATTTTAGGCTTAACGATATAGATAGAGCCGGTTTGTGAGTTGAGCTTGAGTTTCAGGTCGCGTTTGGCAATTAGGCTAGTAATCACCGCATCCATAATCCCCTCAGGGATTTCATTACCCTGCTGATCAAGGATAGCGGGGTTGGTCATGAGGTGCCCTACATTGCGAATAAACATCAAAGAGCGCCCAGGTAGTTTTTGAGTGTTACCTTGGAGGTCTAGGTATTCACGATCTGGATTCAGAGTACGTGTAAAAGACGAGCTGCCTTTGTGGATTGTTTCAGAGAGTTCGCCTGTAACTAGCCCTAGCCAGTTTCTATAGGCGTGTGTTTTATCCGCAGCATCAACGGTAGCGACAGAGTCTTCGCAATCCATAATCGTCGTCACGGCAGACTCAAGCAAAATGTCTTTAATGCCAGCCGGGTCGGTTCGACCAATTGCATGGTTAGGATCGATATGCATTTCAAAATGCAGACCATGATGTTTGAAGATTAACGCCTCGGGGTTTTGAGGATCACCGCGGTAGCCAAGCAAGCTGCTAGGGTCTTGTAGATGAGTTAGGTTGCCGTTGTCTAGGGCGATCACCAATTGTTGGTTTTGAATGGCGTAATGTGTGCTTTGGCTATGGGAGCCTTCGGTGAGCGCTATGGCTTGATCTAGAAAATGGCGGGCGAATTCGATAACCCGCTGGCCACGTACTGGATTGTAGTGAGCCGTTTTCTCAGCACCGTTTTCTTCACTAATGGCGTCTGTGCCATACAGTGCGTCGTAGAGACTGCCCCAGCGTGCATTTGCGGCATTTAAGGCATAACGAGCATTGGTGATAGGCACCACCAGTTGGGGGCCGCCTTGGTCCGTAATAGCGCTATCTACGCCGGTGGTATTGACCTGAATCTTTGTGGGTTGCTCGACTAGATAGCCTATCTCATGCAAAAAGGCTTTATAGGCTGTCATATCGCGAATAGGGCCCGGGTTTTGTTGATGCCAAGCATCTAGCTTGGCTTGAAGTTGATCGCGCTTGGCCAAGAGTTCGTGGTTGCGAGGGGCTAGGTCGTGGACCAGCTGACTGAATCCCGCCCAAAAGACATCCGCCTCTAGGCCTGATTCAACTAGGGCTTCATTTTGAATAAATTGATAAAGCTCGGTATCTACGTGTAGCTGATGGCATTGAGTTCGGTTTGTCATGGCTTGACCCTTGTCATTCATAAAATAATTAATAACTTTTGTTATGCTCTTTTATATATTCATTATGACAAGTTCAAGGCGCTATCAGAATACCCATTTAGGTTGATTTAGAACATACTTAAAGTATCGGCTATAGGTTGTTTTTATTAAAAATGGTACTTTTTGTTTTAATAAATCACGGTATTTTGGTCTGGTACCCAATAAAGGATAATTTCTATGCATGAGTTAAATACCGACGAAGCCACTACGTGCTTGCCCCCCACTATTGCTTACGAGGGGTTTATGGATGCCACGGCAGCCACCCAGCGTCTAGTGGAAATTTATACGCGCAATACGGCGTATATTCGCGAGCAGTTCTTACAGTGTGTACAGCATGGTTTTCCTGACAATACGCGTTTTAGAGCGTGTTACCCCGCTATACGTATTCGTGTCAGCACTTACCAAGAAATAGATAGTCGTTTGTCTTATGGCTATGTGGTGGAACCGGGTTTATATGCGACTACGGTGACTCAGCCGGACTTATTTTTTGAGTATTTTGTAGAACAAATTGGGTTATTGATTAAAAATCACAAAGTAGCCGTGGAAATAGGGGAATCTAGCCAGCCTATTCCTTTGCATTTTTGTTTAGATGAAAACGAAGGCAAAAAAATGCATTTCCCCGATTCGTTGGGGCATCCGTTACGGGATCATTTTGATGTACCTGATCTGATGTATATGGATGATGCGATTGTGAATGGGACGTGGCAAGCCAAAGAAGGAGAACCCTTGCCTTTAGCTCCTTTTACTGCGCCTAGGGTGGATTATTCTTTGCATCGCTTGCGGCACTACACCGCTACCCAACCAGCGCATTTTCAAAACTATGTGTTGTTTACGAACTATCAGTTTTATGTGGATGAGTTTTGTGCTTGGGCCAAGCAGATGTTGGCAGAGGGTAAGGGCGGCTATACCGCATTGGTAGAACCGGGCAGTGTCGTCACCGATACGGCGGGTAATATCTCTGGTGCGGTGCCCACGCGTTTACCTCAAATGCCTTCCTATCATTTATTACGTGAAAATCACAGCGGTATTACGTTGGTTAATATTGGCGTTGGGCCCTCTAATGCCAAAACCATTACGGATCATATTGCGGTTTTACGACCCTCGGCGTGGGTGATGGTGGGGCATTGTGCGGGGTTGCGCACCACGCAGCGTTTAGGTGATTACGTCTTAGCTCATGGCTATGTACGAGATGACAAGGTATTAGAGGCCGATTTGCCGTCTTGGGTGCCTGTGCCGCCGTTGGCCGAGATCCAGGTTGCTTTAGAACAGGCAGTGGCGAAGGTCTCTGGTTTGGATGGGTGGGAACTAAAGAAAATCATGCGCACAGGCACAGTGGCGTCCATAGACAATCGTAATTGGGAGCTACGCGATCATAATGAGCCCGTCCAACGGTTGTCACAGTCGCGTGCGATTGCCCTAGATATGGAATCCGCCACTATTGCAGCCAATGGTTTTAGATTTAGGGTGCCTTATGGCACGTTGCTATGTGTGTCGGATAAGCCTTTGCATGGTGAGCTTAAACTGCCTGGGATGGCCAATGATTTTTATAGCACTCAGGTCGGGCAGCATTTGCATATAGGGATTAAGGCTTTGGAATTATTGCGAGATATGCCGCCCGAGCGCTTACATTCGCGCAAATTACGTAGTTTTATAGAAACGGCTTTCCAATAATTTTTCATTAATCAATAGGCTGAGGGCTTTCCTAGGGTAAATACGGATCGAAAAATCGTTGGGGTACTGATTAAATTACTTATCAATTATTTCTCACCTATTACTCTTGTTTGGAGTGTCGATTATGCAGTATTACCTTAACGGTTATAAATTCGGTGACCCTGAAGTTCACGCCGCTGCACCGGGTTTTGAAACCCCGTCAAAGGATTTACCTGAAACGGTGGATGTGCTGATTGTGGGCACCGGGCCGGCGGGTGTGGTGTTGGCTGCTCAGCTGTCTTCATTTTCTGGATTTACCACCTGCATAGTCGAACGTCGTAATGGTCCTTTAGAGTTAGGGCAAGCGGATGGGGTATCGTCACGCTCCGTAGAAATGATGGCTGCGTTTGGTTTGTCTACTAAATTAATTCAAGAAGCCTGCTGGATTCGGGAAACGGTGTTTTGGCGTCCTGATCCCCAGAATCGTATGCACATTACTCGTACTGGCCGTATTGATGATGCGGCAAACGATTTATCTGAAATGCCCCATTTGATTGTGAATCAGGCGCGTTTGCAGCAGTATTTGCTCGATTATATGGAAAAATCACCTACCCGCTTAACACCTAATTATGGGTTTGAGGCGGTGGATGTGGTGGTGGCGGATTCGGGTGAATACCCCGTCACCGTTACTTTTAAATCTACAGCAGATGGCTCGGAGCGTCAGGTACGGGCCAAGTATGTGGTGGGCACCGATGGCGCACGCAGTGCGGTCCGTCGTGCAATTGGGCGTGACCTACATGGTGATGCTGCCAATCATGCTTGGGGTGTGATGGATATTTTGGCAGAAACAAATTTCCCCGATATTCGTATCAAGGCGGCGATTCAATCGGCGAATGAAGGGAATATTTTGCTGATTCCTCGCGAAGGCGGTTATTTGGTGCGATTGTATGTGGATTTGGGCGAAGTAGACCCGGCACGTCGTGAGGATATTCGCAATACTCCGCCTGAACATCTGATTGAGGTCGCACAAAAAGTGCTGCATCCTTATACCTTGGATGTGAAAGATATTACTTGGGCGTCGGTGTATGAGGTGGGACAGCGTGTTACTGATAAATTTGATGATGTGCCCGCTGACAAGGTAGACAGTCAATTGCCGCGCGTATTTATTGCCGGAGACGCCTGCCATACTCATAGTGCTAAAGCCGGTCAGGGCATGAACGTATCCATGCAAGACACGTTTAACTTAGGTTGGAAACTGGCGGCTGTTCTAGAAGGACGCGCTGATGTGTCATTGTTAAAGACCTATTCCGCCGAACGCCAACCCGTAGCCCAAGAGCTGATTGATTTTGATAAAGAGTGGTCCGCGATTATGGGCTCACCCCCTAAAGATCCTAATCATCCAGAGCGCGGTGGCGTGGATCCCGAAGAGCTACAAGCGTATTTCACTAAGTCTGGGCAGTACACTTCTGGCTTTGGTACGCATTATCCCGCCGGACCTTTAATTGGGACGGCCGAGCACCAAGAGCTGGCCACAGGGTTCGGCATAGGCAAACGCTTCCATTCTGCCCCGGTGGTACGAGTGGCTGATGCGAAACCCTTGCATTTGGGCCATGTGCACCGTGCGGATGGCGCTTGGCGGTTGTATGCGTTCGCTGATGCGTCTGCCCAGCGTTTGGAGCAGTTTTTGACGTGGTTAGGTGAGTCCGCTGAGTCGCCTTTGCAACGTTATACGCCTAAGGCAGCTGAACCGGATAGTGTGATTGATGTGCGAGCGATTTATCAGCAGAATCACCGTGAGGTTCAAATCGACCAGCTACCCGCTGTCTTGTTGCCGCGTAAAGGGAAGTTTGGGCTAATTGATTATGAAAAAGTGTTTAGTCCAGATTTCACTATCGGAGCTGATATTTTTGATGAGCGTGGCATTAACCGTTCTGAGGGTGCATTGGTAGTGGTGCGTCCTGACCAGTACGTGGCTCATGTGTTGCCCTTGGACGACTATGACGCCCTGACTGAGTTTTTTGCCCGCTATTTATTGGAAGCGAATTAATGGGAGATTTACGTGAGGTTTTGCCGCATACCGGGTCATTGATTCGGCGTGCGCAACAGCGTCATGTGGCGGAATGGAATCGCTTGGTTTCTAATACCATTACTAGCGTGCAGTTTGCGGCGCTAGCGGTATTAGAGCACAAGCCTGAGGCCAGTCAGCGCGAGCTGGGTGATGCCTTGGAAATGGATCGTTCCACTATTGCTGATTTAGCTGCGCGCTTAGAGCGTCATGGTCTAGTACAGCGTGAACAAGACCTTGCCGATAAACGTCGTTATGTGTTGCGTTTAACCCCTTTGGGTAAAAGTGAGCTAGAGCGCTTAAGACCTTTAGCCGATGAGGTGGAACAAGCGTTAACTCATTCTTTAAAACACTCTGAGCTAAAGCAATTACATACGTTATTGTATGCTTTGTTAAAAGGTTGATTTCCTCACCGCTCTAAACGGCGGGGCATACGGCACAGTTAGCTAAATCTGCTTAGCTCGCGTTAAAGACAGCATCTAAAAAGCCCACTTCTTAAATGAAGTGGGCTTTTTTTTGATTATCATCGAATGATTTTAATGTTTTTATGAAATACGTAAAAAATCTAACTTTATTCGGCGGGATATCTCTCTTTTTCCAGCATTTTACGCAGCTCTTTGCGGAGGGTTTTCTTCATCCATTTTTTTAGTTTGGCTTTTTTCTTTTGTTTTTTTGTTTTTTTAGGTAAGGCTAACATTGTGCCCCTACAACTGGGGACGCCGCACAAACACGCGTATTGCGCGCGTAAGGTCTTGGTTAGCTTGTCATCAATGGTTAGCGCATAGTCGTACAACAGCTCTTCGCCAGCCTCTATGTCGCGTAGGGCCACAATGAAAACCCGAGTCCCTGCTTCGTTTTCATGGCCTTCACAGTTGGGTTCACAGCAATGATTAATAAAGCGCGATTCATTGCCGTCTTGGCCGCCATCAATAATCATGCCATTACTGATGGCAAAGAAAAAGGTGTGAAAAGGATCGTTAGGGTCGGTGGGTTCTTGGGCATCGGCTTCATCTGGAGTGAGGTGTTTGCCTTCGTACTCAAGAATATACGTCCCTTTGGGAATGAAGCGTTTAGCGAAGACCCCGTTCCCATGTAAGTGGGAACGGCGTACTTCATGCCAAGGACCTGAGCGAGAGGAAGTGCTCATGGCTGGCCTTTTAGTTAAGAGTTGTCAGTCGTTACTGTTTTGGCAGCTTTTTTAGCTACCTTTTTAGCCGCTTTTTTGGCGGCGGTCTTTGTGGTGGCCTTGGCCGCTGTTTTAGTGGCTTTCTTTGCTGCTTTAGTGGCTTTTTTGGCCGATTTTTTCGTTGCTTTTTTAGCGGCTTTGGCCTCGAACTCAAAAGCCACTTTGCCTTTGGCATCGCGTGTTAAATAGGCTTTAAACTTGCGATTTGTGCGATTAGACACAAAGTTTTCGAGCAAATCCGTTTTACCGTCTGCAAGCAGTTTATGCATTTGTTCGGGCTCAATGGTTTGTTGCAAGATCACTTTGTTGCTGCGGAAATCGCAGCTTTTATTCGGGCCAACGGCTTTTTCGCAAACGTAACGGATGCCATGCTCAAACACGGGAGCCTGACATTTAGGGCAGGGCCCTACGGATGTTTGACCAGAAAAATCAACGGGTTCGTTGTCTTCTTCTTCGTTTTGGCCAAAATCGAATTCCAGTTTGTTTTCAGCGTTAATACGCAAAATAGCGGCAAAGGGACGGCCCATTTTGCTGATAAACCCGGTAAGAGGCCCAATAGTGCGATGTGCTAGTAGCTCTTCTACCTCGGGGATTTCTAAGGTTTTACCACCTGGGTGTTTGCCGATGGAGAACTCACATGCGGTACATGCGTAGCGACGATAGTTTTCCTTGACCACCCCTTTACACACAGGACACGGTGTTTGTAGGGTGACGTAGTCGCCCGGTACGGTGTCGCGTTCGTATTCTTTGGCACGTCGCACAATGGTGTCAGTCATGGCCTGAATTTTGGCCATAAAGGCGTTGCGTTCTTGTTGGCCTTGTTCAATTTGCTTGAGTCGGTGTTCCCAGTCGCCCGTTAGTTCGGGAGAGGTTAGCTCGTGTACGCCTAAGCCTGCCAACAGGGTCATGAGCTGTTTGGCTTTAGCGGTAGGAATGAGCTCGCGGCCTTCGCGTCGTAAATAGCCTTCGTTGAGCAGCCCTTCAATAATAGCGGCTCGGGTGGCGGGTGTGCCTAGACCACGTTCAGACATAGCTTCGCGCAGTGCATCGTCGTCCACCAGTTTGCCTGCGCCTTCCATGGCAGAAAGCAGGGTAGCTTCAGAGAAACGGGCAGGTGGTTTGGTGGCTAAGGCTCTTGCTTCGACCTGATCTGTGCTGACGGTTTCATTTTGTTCTACTGCTACTAAGCTGTCATCACCTTGTTGAGCCTCACGGCCATAAATACTCAGCCAGCCTGGGCTGACTAAGACTTTACCTTCAGTTTTAAAGTGCTGGTCGGCGACTTGGGTGATACGAGTGGTAATTTTAAACTCGGCGGCTGGGAAGAACATGGCCAAGAAACGACGAGTAATGAGCTCGTAAATCTTGAATTCAGCCTCACTGAGTTCGCGGGGTATTTGCAAGGTCGGGATAATAGCAAAGTGGTCCGACACTTTTTTATCATCAAAAATGCGGCGGTTTGGTTTGACCCAGTTGTGTGCGCAGACCTGTTGTGCAAAAGGTTGTACGGTGGCGCAAGCAGGGGTTTCTGCGGCGGCTAATGCTTGCATGGTGTCTTTGACGGTTTGCAAGTAGTCTTCGGGTAGGTAACGGGAGTCAGTACGCGGATAGGTGAGAGCTTTGTGGCGTTCGTATAGTGCTTGCGCTAAAGACAACGTGGTTTTAGCAGAAAAACCAAAACGAGAGTTGGCCTCGCGCTGCAGTGTCGTTAGATCAAAGAGAGCGGGTGACTGTTGTTTAGACGGTTTGGATTCCTCGGTCACATTTGCTGGCTGGCCTACGCAGGCTTGAACTACTGCATCGGCTTCGGCAGCAGACCAGACTCGGGAGTCTCGTTGCTCGGCATCGTCTTCGTCTTTTTTGAATTTGGGGTTAAACCAGCGCCCTGCGTACTGGCCCGCTTTGGCCCCAAAGTCAGCATGGATTTCCCAGTAATCGCGTGAGACAAAACGACGGATGTTTTCTTCGCGTTCGTGCACTATAGCCAGCGTAGGTGTTTGTACACGGCCTACCGGCGTTTTGAAAAAACCGCCATCTTTGCTATTAAAGGCGGTCATAGCACGTGTACCATTGATGCCGATAAGCCAGTCGGCCTCGGCACGTGAACGGGCGGCTGCCTCTAGGGGCTTGAGTTCGTCGTCGTCGCGTAGGTTGTTAAAGGCTTCACGAATGGCTTCACGCGTCATAGAGCGTAACCATAAACGTTGCACCGGTTTGTTTACCTTGGCGAATTGCATAATATAGCGGAAGATCAGCTCACCCTCGCGCCCTGCATCGCAAGCATTAATGACGGCGCTGACGTCTTTGCGTTTCAGCAGTTTGACCAAAAGCTTTAACCGTTCGGCGGATTTTTTATCAGAGGGGTTAAGCTCGAATTGATCAGGAATGACGGGTAAATGTGTAAAACTCCATTTGCCTCGCACCGGGTCATTAGGGGCGATTAAACTGAGCAAATGGCCGATACTGGCGGCGAGCACAAAGTTTTCGCTTTCAAAGAAATCCCCTTCACGGGTAAAGCCGCCTAGTGCTCTAGAAATATCTAGGGCGACTGAAGGTTTTTCGGCAATGATTAGAGTTTTAGTCATGTAGTGTACCGTCATAGCAAGTCTGCGTTCTTAGCGCAGATCATACGAGGGGTAAGATGCTTTATGCAAGTAAAAGGGTTAAATCAATCCATTCTGGGGTTGCCAAACTGGTCACAGTTCCTGATGCGCAGTGCCATGTTGTGCGCGACGTTACTATTAAGCAGCGCATTAATTATGGCGGTGGCAGCTAACTGGTTAAGCTGGCCCAAAGTGGGTCGCATTGCCTTGTTAGAGCTTACCGTTTTAGGCTTAGTCCTCGTGGCTGGCTGGTTAGTCAGACGAGAGCCTAAAGGGTGGGCTACTGCATACAGCCTGTCAAGCTTAGTCCAAATAGTAGCAGCGATTAGCGTAGGCGGGCTGTTAGCCTTAATCGGACAAAGTTATCAAACTGGAGCAGACCCGTGGCAACTGTTTGCTCTTTGGGCGGCGCTATTGGTGCCGTGGGCTTTTGGCTTAGGCTCCTTATTTATCATACTGCTTGTCACCTTTTTGACAAACCTTGCTCTGGTTTTATACGTAGAGGAGCTGGGCGGCTGGGGTTGGTTCCAGTGGTGGGGCGTGAATTTAATCGGTTTTTTCTTTGTGGGCTTGAATGCCGGTTGGTTGGCGTTAAGCCGCTGGTATTCTGCCCACGTTGTGGATCCTCACCAGTTGTGGTCTAGGTTGGCGTTTTTGTTGTTGATGGCCAGTGGTGTGGCGTGGAGCATCTCCCAAGACGATTACCTCTGGATCGCATTAAGTCTGGCTTTGGTGGTTCTGTTTTGGGGAAGCCGTGGTAGCCGGCGTCAGGCTCAACTTTGGGATGTGGCAGTCTGGTACAGCGCCCTCTTTGTGGTGGTGTTGTGTTGGCTGATAGACAGCTTTAGGGTGTTGCGAGTCCCTACTGAATTGTTGTTTATGCCCATGGTGTTAGTGGCAGTCATTTTGATACGAGATTTGCGTTTATTGTGGCTTAAACAGCTAGAGCCCACAGACGCAGCCGAAAGCAGCAGATCGCTTCGTCTTACGGAGCCGTGGTTTTTGCGTGTCTTTGTCCTATTGGCTCAATGCGTTTTGGTGCTGCTTTTTCTATGGATCGCTTTGGGGTTGTTTTCCTTTAATGAACTGACCTTAGCCTATGTGTATTTGCCACTGGCAGCGGTGCTTTTAGTTGCCCTGTTGCTGCTACCTCGTGCTTCGCTTTGGTTGCAAGATGTACCTTTGTTTTTGTACTTAAGTAGCGGCTTTTTTATGGGTGTGCTGCTGTTTGAGGAGTCTTATTCCACTGTATTAATCGCTGTGTTTTTGCTGTATGCCTTGGTGGTGTATAGGCTTAGTGCTGCTCATTATGTGCTGCGCTTTAGCAGTGCTGCAGTCGCCTGGGGCTTGGTTTTATACGGCATTTTAGAATTTAATGATGGTTTTTATGCTGAAAATGCACCGTTTATTTTTTGGGGTGTATTAAGTAGCGTGTGGTTGCTCTTAAGCCTGTGGTTTACGCTGCAGCCAGCGGTGCGTCAGCAGCTACAGCCGGCGTGGTGGGCTACTATTTTTTGGCTACTGTTATGCGTTGGCATATATGAATTAGAGATTCTAGATAGGGTGTGGTTAAATCGCCTGATGGCGTGGTCGGTGCCCGTTGTGACTCTATTTAGCTTGTATAGATCTCAGTCAGCTTGGTTTTGCTTAGGTGCGGCGCTGATTACAGCGTGTTTAAGCTTGTTTTGGCTACAGAGTGCTCCCTTGGTGAACTTAGCCGTGGCCTTATGGCTGTTAAGCTATAGCTGGAAACAGAGTCGTTTGTTTTGGTTTGCTCTTGTGCTGTTTGCCGCCGCTTTAGGGCATTATTATTACTCGTTAGCTTTGCCTCTTATCGATAAAGCATGGGGTTTATCACAGGGCGCAACCGTATTGCTGTTAGGGGCCGGTGTCTTATTTTTATTCCAACAGCGCGGTCAACGTGGTGGTGACTCTACCGAATCAGACAAAGCGCGTCCTGCTGTTTCACCTTGGGTTAAAACGATGTTATACGGCGGCTGGGTCATTATTTTTGTGATTACGGCTTGGGATGTCACGCGCAAAGAGCAGCTTTTGGCTCATGGGCAAGAGTTGATTTTGCAGCTGGCCCCTGTAGATCCGCGCTCTTTAATGCAGGGCGATTATATGGCGTTGCGTTTTGCGATAGGGGCGCAAGTTGCTCAATTGCAATACGCTCAATCAGGCGAGTCAGAGGAACGGGAATTGATCGCGTATATGAAACCCATGTCTGAAGCCGCAGCGGTGCTTGTAGGGCTTCAGAGCCCGACTACGGGCGAGTATTGGCTTTGGGATGAGGTCAGTCAGCGCTGGTCGGCTACCTCGGGCTTGCAGCCCTCGGCGGATTTATATCCTTTGCGGTTGCGTTATAAAAACTATGAATGGTTACCGAATGGGGTAGATGCTTGGTTTTTCCCTGAAGGCAGCGCTGCTTTATATGAAAATGCGCGTTATGGCGCTTTTAAAGTGAACCATAAAGCAGAGGCTTTATTGTATGAGATGTTAAACGAGGACGCGCAGCCTTTGTAAAAGGCGATGGCTAGAGATAACCCCAAAGCAGGCGATGTGGCACTGCTTTGGGGGTGAAGAGAACGACAAGCGTTTATCAGACTGCGCGGAAAACCACACCGTTCAGGGCTGTGATGAATAGCGCGGACACGTGAGTGTCCTGACATCAGCTTGGCGTCTGTTGTGGCTCCATGTCCTGTCGGACGATCTCCACCGTGTTTACCGTGTCGAATGTCGTTGTTTTTCTCCATAGGCCAAGTATTATTGTTAGTATGAAACGATTGCAAGCCTACAAATACGAACTCAAGCCCAACGGGGCTCAGCGACGCGATATGCGCCGCTTTGCCGGTGCGTGCCGTTTCGTGTTCAACAAGGCGTTGGCATGGCAAAAAGAACGCTATGCCACCGACAATACGATTCGATTCAGCTATACCGTTCTGGCTAATTTCTTGCCTGCTTGGAAGCTAGACAAGGAAACAGAATGGCTTAAACACTCGCCAAGTCAGAGCTTACAACAAGCGTTAAAAGACCTAGAGCGGGCCTACAAAAACTTCTTTGTCAAACGCGCTGATTTCCCACGCTTCAAGAAAAAAGGACAATCGGATAGCTTCCGCTATCCACAAGGTTGCAAGCTCGATCAGGAGAACAGCCGTATTTTTCTGCC
>CANROS010000070.1 GCA_947632305.1 uncultured Paenalcaligenes sp.
TTAGTAAGGCAGGCCTACGTAGTTCTCTGCCAAAAGACGAGCACCATTCACTGAGTTAAATAACTGCTGGAACTCGGCTTCTTGCATTTTTCTGTCCCAATCATCGTGCTGTGGGAACGTGTGCAACATGTTTGTCATGTACCAGGAGAAACGCTCAGCGCCCCAGATACGTTTCAAACAACGCTCGGAATACCCTTCGATACCAGCGGAATCATTGTTTTTGTAAAAGTCGATCAGCGCATCAGACAAGTACAACACATCGCTAGCAGCCAAGTTCAAGCCTTTAGCACCAGTAGGTGGCACGATGTGTGCAGCATCACCCGCTAAAAACAAGTTGTGGTAACGCATGGGCTCGGCCACAAAGCTGCGCAATGGCGCAATGCTTTTTTCGATGCTTGGGCCTGTGACGAGATTAGCAGCGCGTTCAGGTCCGATACGTGTGCGTAGTTCTTCCCAGAAACGCTCATCGCTCCAGTCTTCGACTTTGTCTGTTAGCGGAACCTGCAAATAGTAGCGGCTACGTGTTTTGGAACGCTGGCTACACAACACAAAACCACGCTCGTGTTTTAGATAAATCAGTTCATCTGCAACGGGAGGCGCATCGACCATGAAACCCAACCAGCCAAAGGGGTAAACCCGTTCGTAGGTTTTTAAGATATCGCTAGGGATGGTTTGACGTGACACACCATGGAAGCCATCACAGCCAGCGACGTAATCACAGTCTAAACGGTGTTCTTGGCCGTCTTTGACGTAAGTCACGTAAGGCTTATCGCCATCCACATTATGCAACGCTACATCTTTGGCTTCGTAGATAGTGGTCGCACCAATGGATTCACGAGCGGCCATGAGGTCACGAGTGACTTCAGTTTGACCGTAAACCACTACATGACGACCGACTTGTTTTTCAAAGTCAACACGGTAGGACTTGTCGTTGAAAACGATTTCACAGCCATCGTGAACCAAGCCATGCTTTTCTAGGTTTTCGGTGACGCCAGCACGTTTTAGGCCATCAATGGTTACGCTTTCTAGTACACCCGCGCGAATGCGACCTAACACGTACTCGCCGGACTGACGTTCTAAAATAACGTTATCGATACCATTTTTGGACAAGATTTGACCAAGCAATAAGCCAGAAGGACCGGCTCCAATAATAGCGACTTGTGTACGCATTTTTTCCTCCGCTACAGAAATGCAGTGATATAGATATTCGATTCAGTCATTGTCTGCAAAAAAATCTAAAGGAAAAACTACATAAATGTACTAACAGTTATGCTTTTTCATTGCCTTTGGCTATATTTTGCAGCGAATTGGTTCCAAATCCTGCTTTATTTAGTTACGGGAAGTACAGCACAAAACACCTAACAGCCGCCTGTATAGCCAGTTTGACGCCATGCCTCAAACACGGTAATGGCAACTGCATTCGATAAATTTAAACTACGCTGTTCAGGCAACATTGGCAAGCGTAATCGTTGACCTACATCAAATAGCGCTACCTGCTCTGGCTTTAAACCTGCCGTCTCACAGCCAAAGACAAACACGTCACCCGGCAAAAACGAGTGGTTGCCGATCAAGCTGGACCCTTTGGTGGTTAACGCAAAACAGCGCTCTGGAGCAGCGCCGGTCTGAGCTAAGGCCGTACTCAGATCGGGATGAATTTGTATATGCGCCCATTCATGATAGTCCAATCCAGCGCGTTTTAATTTACTGTCGTCTAATTTAAAACCCAAAGGTTCAACTAAATGTAAATGCGCACCGGTATTGGCGGCCAACCGAATAATATTGCCGGTATTGGGGGGGATTTCGGGAGAAACAAGAACAATATGAAACATAAAATTTTAATCACTAAGCCACGGGGTTCGGGCCAAAGCCACCCCATAGACCTGCTGCACCCCTTGGGCTTGGGCACACAGCGCAGCACCATGCAAAGTGCTGCCGGTAGTTAATACATCATCAACCACCAGCAAGGTCGTTGGTGTGGTCTTAGAGCGCCACTGAAAAGCGCGCTGAGCATACTGCCAGCGCTGGTCTTGAGAACGATGTTTTTGAGCATACAAGGCTTCAGGCTGAGCTAAGGCCAGGGCGCTAGACTGCCAACGCAAACCTAAAAATTTAGCGAGGTAGCGCGCTAATTCTGCCGCGGGATTAAAACCGCGTTGCAAAACCGCCTGACGCCTGCTGGGTATGGCTACCACCCAAGTGTCTTTAGGTAGCTGCCACAGTTCAGCCTGTATGGCGCCTGCCATCAGATGGGCCAACTGCGGCGCCATTCGCAACTGCAGCAGACTTTTAAAGCGCCAAATCAGGCTATCAACGGGCGCGGTATAATCCAGCGCCACTGCCAATTGCGCTAAGGCCAAAGGCCGCGTCTGACATAGCTCACAGCTGAGTTTCTCAGGGATGACATCACCCAAATGCGCTACTTTACACCTTTGACAGCGCCAACGCACCTCTTTATGCATCACCACCTCCGCACACACCCTACACAGCACACCCTCATCGCCCCCGGACGTTTTTTTGTAGAGGCTGGCTAAGCCTGCGATGAGATGCGGATCGGGCGTGTGGCTTCTGTCTAGCAGAGCAAGCGTGCACAGTAGGCAACGCGTATTTAAGTGATGCCGTAGGTGTTGTAGGATGGATGCCATATGTCGCCTCGTGACAAGAATTCAGCCATAATGGTTAGTCTGTGTTGCTGTTTGCTCTATTAAGGTACTGCTTTAGATGACCTCCCCACGCCCTATCAATCCACGTCACGTCCAATTGCAATTTAATAACCGCGCGCCCTTAGATGCCGCCCAATTTCTCTACGGTGAAATTGCGCAGCGTATGTTGTCGCGCTTAAATTACATGACGCTGCAGCCGCAAGACATTGTGGATGCGGGTTGTGGCGCTGGCCATGCCATCGACCCATTGCGCGCTAAATACGTAGACATGTCTTATGTGGGGGTGGATCATAGCGCCGCCTTACTGGCCATTGCCGAACAGCGTCACGCTCAAACCCCTAGTCTATGGCAACGTCTACGCAAAAAGGGTCCTAACGCCCCTGTATTCGTACAAGCCGACCTAGCTAAAACACACCTAGAGCCCGCTTCTGCTGATTTGATTTGGTCGAATTTAGCGCTGCACTGGCACCCAGACCCCGAGCAGGTCATTCGTGAATGGCGCCGTTTATTACGTCCTGAACGCTTATTAATGTTTTCCACCTTCGGCCCAGCCAGCTTCCAAGAGCTACGTCAGGCCATCGAGCAGGCACAGCTAGACACGGCCGTCCTCGACTTTGTGGATATGCATGATTATGGCGATATGTTGTTGCAGCATGGTTTTACCGACCCCGTGATGGATCAGGAAATCATTACCCTAACCTACGGGTCAGCGCAAAAACTGCTTAAAGATGTGTATTCCTTGGGGGGAAATGCGCATACGCAGCGCCGTCTACTGACACGGGCGGCTTTACAGCGTTTGATCCAAGCACTAGAAAACCAACGGCAAATGGATGGCAAGATCCATTTAACCGTTGAGGTGGCCTACGGCCATGCTTGGCGCGCTACGGCTCAGCAGCATGGCAACGAAGTCCATATACCACTGAGCAGCATTAAGCGTAAAAACTAAGAAGACTGCTGACGACGACGAGCCGACGCATCAATCCCCAATTGTTTAAGCTTGCGATATAAATGCGTGCGTTCTAGGCCGGTGCGTTCGGAAACTCGCGTCATGCTGTAGTTTTCCCTAGCTAAGTGATATTCAAAATAAATACGTTCGAATTCATCACGGGCCTCGCGCAGCGGGAGCTCTAGGGAAATTGACCCCAAATAAGACTCATCCTGCGGCTGCACGGACACAGCCTGAGACAAAGAAGGCACACTAGCCCCAGGGCGCGCAGTATTTTGCACAGCGCTTTTAGGAACCACTACGGTGCGTTCCAGCCCTGAAGCCACGGCCTCAAGCAGCTTTTGCATCGCAATGGGTTTTTCTAGGAAATCCACCGCCCCAATACGGGTGGCTTCCATGGCGGTATCTACGGTGGCATGGCCACTCATCATGATTACCGGCATATCTAATAGACCTCGGGCCGCCCACTCTTTGAGTAAGCTTACCCCGTCGGTGTCAGGCATCCAGATATCAAGCAATACTAAATCTGGACGTGCTCGTAAGCGCGCCTCGCGTGCTTGAGCCGCATTTTCTGCCACCTCTACGGAGTGACCCTCGTCGTATAAGATTTCCGATAAGAGTTCACGGATACCGATTTCGTCATCAACTACCAGAATTCTGGCCATAAACCGTCCCTAACGTTCTTTTTAGGCATTATGATTGCCCTCGGATTTATTATGCAATGTTTGCGTCGTATTGGCTAGGCGCATAAATAACATGGAAATACGTGCGCCGCCTTCTTGGCGATTGGCTAAATCTATTTTACCGCCATGTTCTTCGATAATTTTCTTTACTATAGCAAGCCCTAAACCTGTACCGGTGGATTTGGTAGTAATGTAGGGCTCAAACACCCGAGCCAATATTGCATCATCAAAACCAGGCCCGTTATCGGATAACACGACTCGTACTGCGGGTTGGGATTGATTATTGTCTACATGGGTTAGACTAGTACGCACTACTATACAGGGATTTTCTTGCAGTTTATCTTGTTCAAGCGCATCCGTCGCGTTGCTTAGTAAGTTATGGATGATCTGACGCAGCTGCGTCGGGTCGCCCTCGAGCAATGGCAAGCCTTCGTACAAGCTGATTTGCAGCGGAATACGCTGCGGCCCCACATTGGTTTGCGTCAACGGATCCCAGCCATAAAGACTGGCAATTTCGGCAATTAACGCATTAATGTCGATGGGCTGCATTTGGGCCGGAGGCGTACGCGCGTACTCGCGGAAATCCTCTACCATCTGTTTCAGCGAGGCCACCTGATTCACAATGGTATTGGTGGACCGTGTCAGCATGGCCGCATCTTTTTCGCCTAGCTTATCCACTAATTTTAACGCCATGCGCTCGGCAGAAAGCTGAATCGGCGTTAAGGGGTTTTTGATTTCGTGGGCCAAACGACGGGCCACCTCGCCCCAAGCCACCAACCGATTCGCTGAAATCACATCACTAATATCATCAAACACCACCAAATGGCCATTACGTTGCCCATCAACGATTAAGGTAGTGCCCCGCGCTAATAGGGTCACAGTGGTGGGCTCTACGTCGTAGGCGGTACGTAATTCAATCTCGAACTGCTGCTGCCAATACTCACGCTCAGACTCCACAGCCACATGCGAGGCAAAAGCATTACGAATATGATGAGCAAAAGGACTGATGGGTTCAAAATCTTCGAGGTTTTGCCCCATCAAATCTGACAAATCCACGGCTAAAATTCGTTGCGCACCCTCGTTATAACGGGTGAGATGCAAGTTTTTATCAAAGACCAACACCCCGGTAGACAAGTGCGCTAACACGGATTCCAGATACACATTAGAACGCTCCAGCTGACGTTTATTGTTTTCTACCATACGGCGCGCCTCTTCGAGCTGACGCGTCATCATATTAAAAGAGCGCGTCAGCTGACTGACCTCATCCGCAGAAGAAGCCATTTCGGGCAAAGGCCGGTAATCCCCCACCCCTACGGCTTGGGTGCCACCCGCCAAGGTCAACAACGGCCGTACCAACCGGCGTGACAAAGCAAAAGCAGCCACTACCGCCGCAAACACCGCCAGCACCAAAGCCAAGGTCAAGGTCAGGTTATAGAGCTTGCGCAAACCCACACGGGACAAACCCAGCTCTTGGTAATCACTATAGCCTTGCTGAATTTGATTGGCATGACGGGCCAGTTTTTCTGGCACCGGCTGCAACACCTGCAACCAGCGTTTGTCTGGGTTCACCCCATATTGCGTCAGGCTACTTTCATTGCCCAACAGCGGCAAAATCACCCGCAAACGCAGCCCCATTTCCCCTGGGCTGTTCTCATCGACCTCTACCGCTGCGTATTGCTGAGACACCCGTAATTGGTTAATGACTTGTGGAGGCGGCAAATCGGGCAACAACACCGCATAATCAGAACTAGAAAAAGCCAACAAACGGCCACTGGAGGTAAACAACATGACCTCACTCATGCCATAGTTTTCGCGCAACGTGCTCAGCATAATAGCGCTATCGGTCTGAGTGCGTTCCAAACCATTGACCAACAAACGCGCTTGTCTTTTGACCTCATCAAGCTGCTGGTCTAAAGCAGCGCGCCCTAAATTCAAACCTGACTCAAGCGCCGTATCCACACGCACATTAAACCAAGACTCGATAGACTTGGATAAAAAATGCACCGAGAGCACGTAAATCAGCGCCCCTGGAATAATGCCAATTAAAGTGAAATACCAAGCAAAGCGCGCTGTCATTTTGGCACCAAACTGGCGCCTACGGATTTGACGCCAAAGACGTACCGTTAAAATAAGCACCCAAAAAATCAGCGCCAGAGCCAACACAATATTCAAGGCCAATAAGGCCTCGTAATACTCGGCAAAACGAGACGCATTCACCGTAGACCACACCAAAAGAGCCAATAGCGCTACCGCGCTAATCACAGCGACGATAAGCGCGACTCTGAGCGACCAGCGAATTACGGCTGGAGCTCTTCGACGGAGAAATTGAAGTTTTTCCATGGAGTAATTAATGACCAGGCACGCCCATTCATGGCATCCACCTGAAGCGGACGGATTAAAAGAGAGGTATCTAAACGCAAGCGCAAGCGCCCTTCGTACACAGTGTCTTCGTCTAGATCAATGGCATAAGCCACCGGCCAATGACGTATATAATGCATCGGGTACAGAGCGTCTTTCAAAGAGGCTTCTGGTTTAAGTAAATCGCCCGAGCCCACCCGCCACTGCCGCGTTAAGGCGTTATAAACCACCCGCCACGTCTGGCTTTCTTTGATTTCAGTTTTATCAAACCACCACCAACGAGAACGGGTAATTTCCACATCCACCGTAAAATGCAAAGGCACACCTTTAAGGGCAACCTGACGCAGTTCATCGGACAGTTCAAAATCAATATCTGCATTGATATACAGTTTTTCATCTGCAATATAAGGCTGTATATCAATGACCTGCTCTGCCCCGTCCAGCTCAAGGGAGTCAGAAGCGATGGCCAACCCACCCCAAACCATGAAGCCGATAAAACAAGCCACTATCACGTGTTGAAAAAAACGTAATTCACGCATGGTTGGTTTACCTATTGAGTGCATTTTTGGAGCAAAGCGTAGAAAAAGCCATCGCCCCCCACCTGCTCGCGTGTTTCTAAATTGGGTAAAACCTGCAAAGGTGACTCAGGCAAGAGCACCGCATCGGCATGTTGACTTAAAAAGTGCTCGAGTTGTTTTTGCCCCTCTTCGGGAAAAATAGAGCACGTCACATACAACAAATACCCAGTGGGCTTTAGCGTGCTCCAGAGTGCCGCCAAAATGTGTCGTTGTAATTGCGCCGTGGCTTGAATATCCGACTCTCTACGTAACCAACGAATATCAGGGTGACGGCGCACAATACCCGCTGCCGTACACGGCACATCGGCCAAAATCGCATCAAAGGGTTTGCCATCCCACCAAGCATCTAGGTCTTGGGCCAAAGCAGCCTTGATTTGCACATGAGGGCCGTCTAGTCCTAAGCGTTGTAAGTTTTCTGCTACCCGGTCTAAGCGCTTGGCGTCAGCATCCAAAGCCAAGAGCTCCAGATCAGCGCGCTCTAATAAATGAGCCGTTTTACCACCCGGTGCCGCACACGCATCCAACACACGCATGCCATCTACCACCGGTAACAAACGCCCTGCCATTTGAGCCGAACTGTCTTGGACCGACCACCAACCCAAATCAAAAGCGGGAATTTGCTGTACCGGACGAGCTTGTTCCAAGACAACCGTATCGTGCCCCGGTGACCAAGCGGGCATGCCGGCCTGCTCTAACAAAGCCAACAATCGGGTAACCGAGCAACGTCGCTGATTCACACGCAAAGTCAACGGAGCAGGGATATTCGCCACCTGCAAAATACGCTGCCAATCGTTGGGATACGTTTTTTTAAGTCGTTGTATCCACCACGAAGGATGATTCCATTGCGCTACTGGTTTCTTTAGCGCTTGCTCTAAAAGCTCGGTGCGCTCACGTATAAAGCGGCGCAGCACGGCATTTAGGAGGTTTTTAAAAGGCCGCAAAGCACGCTGCGACTGAGCCGCCTCGACGGCTTGATCCACAATAGTGTGCACCGAATACACCGGTGTCTCGGGACGATCCGCAAAAGCATCGCGATCCGCCTGAACCCGCACCGCCACATCCACCAACAACAAAGACTGCATGATTAACGCATCCAGCACGCCATCTTTGGGCTGTCTGGGTACCAACAAACGACGCAATTCTTGGGCTAAACCCAAATGACGTAAGCTGTAAAAACTATGGGCTTGGGCCGCCGCGCGCAAAGAGGGCGTGGTTTGGGCCAGACAGTCGGTTAATGAGGCGCCATTTAACACACCATGAATATGGTGCGCAGAAGCAAGAAGAACGTGGGCAAGAGCAGGCTGAGTAGCGGTAGACATGAAAGAAATAGCCAAAAAATAGCCTAAAAGGCAGCAACTTAAACTGTATCACTATTTTACCCCCTATGTAGTGGCGAACCACGCCTACCACCCCACTAGAGGGGCGCTCCATACGTGCAATGGAACACAGATCGAGAGCATAACGCCCCCGCGCATCCTTGATCTGTTTTACGCCCGCATGAAAACATGAGCAAATGGAATGTGTTGGCGCTATTTATTCGCTTGATTCAGGGCGAGTTTTTTGTTTTGATTGAGGCATGATGGCGTTTCTAACGATGAGCGTTGGGGGCGTGACACTTAATTTGCTGAGAGCTAACACAAGATGGAACACATTGCTTTTTTACCCGTACACCGAGTCAAAGAAAACTCACTGTATACCGAGTTTCTCGACGATTTGGCAGCCCAAGGTTTTCAGGGCAACATCGAGCGTGATTTAGCAAAGCGTGTGGTTTTTGCCACGGACAACTCGGTTTACCAACGCTTGCCTCAGGCCAGCGTCTTCCCCCGCCACATCGAAGACCTCATCTGCGTTAGCCAGCTCGCCGCCACACCCAAATACCGCAATATTGTATTAACCCCACGAGGGGGTGGTACCGGCACCAACGGCCAGTCTTTAACCGACGGCATCATCGTTGATATGTCGCGCCACATGAACCAGATCCTGCACATTGATGCGCGCGCACGCACTGCTGTGGTGCAGCCTGGCGTGGTCAAAGACCAGCTCAATGCCGCCTTAAAGCCTTACGGGTTATTTTTTGCTCCCGAGCTTTCAACCTCAAACCGCGCCACCTTGGGCGGCATGATCAACACCGACGCCAGCGGCCAAGGCAGCTGTACCTATGGCAAAACGCGCGATCACGTCTTGAGTCTAAAAACCGTGATCTTAGGCGGCAAGGTACTAGACACCCACCCGATTAACAGCGACGAGCTACCTACCTTCAAAGCCGACCCTGTCTTTGGCGAAATCTATCAAACCATTGATGAACTGGTCACTACACACGCTCAAGCCATCCAAGACACCTTTCCACCATTAAACCGCTGCCTAACCGGCTACGACCTGCCTCATATCAAAGAAAACGAGGTATTTAACCTCAATAACCTACTGTGTGGCGCCGAAGGGTCCTTAGGTTTTATTGCCGAAGCCAAGCTCAATGTACTGCCCATCCCCACCGAGCAAATTTTGGTGAATGTACGCTATGCCAACTTTGAAGCCGCTTTGCGCGATGCCAACGCCTTAATGGCACTCAAACCCTTATCCATTGAAACGGTGGACTCCAAAGTCCTAGGCCTAGCCCAAAACGACATTATTTGGCACAGCGTGGCGGAATACTTTCCCGACAACGCCGACGGCACCCCAACCTTGGGCATTAACCTTATCGAATTTGCCGGCAACGACATTGATGCACTGCAATACACCGTCGATGCCTTTATTAAACATCTCAACAACGACACCAGCGTGGTGCGCTTGGGCCATACCGTAGCCAAAGGCGCCAAAGCCGTTAATACCGTTTATGGCATGCGCAAACGTTCAGTGGGACTACTGGGCAACGTCAATGGCGAAATCCGCCCGCAGCCCTTTGTGGAAGACACCGCCGTCCCCCCCGAAAACCTCGCCGACTACATTGCTGAGTTCCGCGCAGTACTGGACGAGGCTAACTTAGCCTACGGCATGTTTGGCCACGTGGATGCAGGGGTACTGCACGTACGCCCCGCCCTAGACATGAAAGACCCCGCCCAGGCCGCACAAATTCGCCCCATTACCGACAAAGTCGTAGAACTGGTCCATAAATACGGCGGGGTGTTATGGGGCGAGCACGGCAAGGGCTTGCGTTCAGGCTATGCCCCCAAATTCTTTGGTGATTTGTATCCTGTTTTACAACAAATCAAAGCTCTATTTGATCCGTATAATCAGCTCAACCCAGGCAAAATTGCTACCCCCAGCACCACCCCCAACGCGCAATTACTGGCCGTAGACGAAGTCGAATTCCGTGGCGACTTCGACCGTCAAATTAAACCCGCCGACTGGAAACTGTTTAACAGTGCGGTGTACTGTAACGGCAACGGTGCTTGTTATAACTACGACACCGACGACGCCATGTGTCCGTCGTGGAAAGCCACCCGCGACAGAATTCACTCGCCCAAAGGCCGCTCCTCGGCCGTGCGTGAATGGTTACGCCAACAAAACAACCAAGGCGTTAACCTTAGCAACTACCAAGCCCCCAGCACTGCTTGGAGCCACACCAAACAATGGCTCTACAAAGTTCGCTCCAGCTGGCAACAGCCCCGCTCTAAACAAGCAGACTACTCCCATCAGGTGTATGAAGCCCTAGAAGGCTGTTTGTCCTGTAAATCCTGTGCAGGGCAATGCCCCGTCAAAGTCAACGTACCCGATTTTAAAGCGCGCTTTTTAAATCTGTATCACAGCCGTTATTTGCGCCCCCTCAAAGACCACGCGGTCGCCTCTTTAGAAAATGTGCTGCCCTATGCGGCCAAAGCCCCCGGCGTGTATAACGGCTTAATGCGCCTCAAGCCCGTACAAAAAGTGATTGCTAAAACCGTAGGTCTAAGCGATGTGCCCCTACTTAGCGCCACCTCGTGGGAAGCCTTACTGCAACGTTATGGGGTGCAAATCGCCACCTTGGAAACCTTGCAACAACTGGATGCCACTCAAAAACAAAACAGCGTGATTTTGGTGCAAGACGCTTTCACACGCTATTTTGAAACCCCACTCTGGGAAGAATGGCTGGCCTTGTTACAGCACCTACAGATACAGGTGTATCTTGTGCCCTTTATGCCCAATGGCAAACCTTTACAGGTCCATGGTTTCTTAGATCGCTTTAAACGCCAAGCACAACGTCATGCTACCTTGTTAAACCAACTCAGCACCGAAGGGGTGCCCTTGGTGGGCCTAGACCCCGCCATGACCTTGGTCTATAGACAAGAATACCTCCAAGCCTTAGCCCCAGACATGACGCCACCTACGGTGCTATTACCCCAAGAATGGCTCCATCAATGGCTACAAAAAAATGCCGTCCAGACCCTAGAACCTGACAATACCGTCGATAACACCTACTACCTCGTCGGCCATTGCACCGAAAAAACCACGGCCCCCAAAGCCGCGGCCTTATGGAAAGACATCTTTGGCTTGTTAGGTTTGAATTTAGTGAATGTTGCCAGTGGTTGTTGCGGCATGGCCGGCACCTATGGTCACGAAACCCAACACCAAGCGACTTCCGCCACCATTTATGGGCAATCATGGCAACGCATCGTGGCACGCCACGGCGGCAGTGGTCGCTTACTCGCCACCGGCTACTCGTGCCGCAGTCAAGTCGAGCGCTTTAGCCATATAAAAATCAAGCATCCGCTCCAAGTCCTACAGCAACACTACTACAACCAATCAAAAAAATAGGAGACACCTTATGACCTCTACGAGCCACCTCGCTCCCAGTCAAATCCGCGCCCAGTTTTCTGCGGCCATGTCCGCCATGTACAAAAACGAAGTGCCTTTGTACGG
>CANROS010000071.1 GCA_947632305.1 uncultured Paenalcaligenes sp.
CGTTTGAATAGGGGGTTTTGTTGACCAAAACGACGACGGCGTTCTTTGCCTTTACGAGCGAAAGCCATAATTAACCTCTTTAAATTTAGTAAAACGGACCACGTTAAATGATTAACCGTTTGCTAGTTATACGAGCACCTTGGGTAGCGCATTTTGATTTTGAAATGATTGAATATGCAAAACCAAACGCGCAGACGATTTACGTAAGGGGGCGATAAAGCCTTGGATGTTTAAAAACTGCCCAACAGTTACGGAGCTAAGCAAAACTGCGGTGTCTCCCATAGCGACGGCATCTATCTCGAAACTGAGCTGACGCGGCACGGTGGCCTGCTCTACGGTTGACTCATGCTGCAGTATGACTTCACACACAGCAATACCAGCAGGGCTATAACGTAACGGTTTAACTACAACAACCTGCCCTTGAAAACGTAAATGATTCACCTAAATGCGCAATTAGTCTTCGGACTCTTCGCCCTCGTCCTCTTCATCGTCTGCAGCATAATCAGCACGTGTATCGGCTGTATTAGCAGTTGCAGTCTTACGGCTTTCTTCGCGCTCAACGGACTTCATCATTACGGATGCGCCTTCTGGTGCGTCTTTGGTTTTGGCAACCAAGTAACGCAAAATTGCATCGTTGTAACGGAAAGAGTGCTCTAGCTCGTCTAAAGTGGATTGACCAATTTCGATGTTTAAGCAAACGTAATGGGCTTTAACGAGTTTCTGAATAGGGTAAGCCAACTGACGACGACCCCAATCTTCTAGGCGATGGATTTTACCGCCTTCGTTTTTAATAATGGCTTCGTAACGCTCGACCATGGCGGGCACTTGCTCGCTTTGATCGGGGTGTACAATAAACACTACTTCGTAGTGACGCATGTATGACTCCTTGTGGATATCGCTCAAATGAGCCTGACAGCCCGACTTAAAGCTTAACTAAGCCAGTTCGAGCAAGAAATAAGCCTTCTATCATAACGTAAAAAGGGTTTTAGACGCAAGTAAAGCCGTCTAAAACCCTGCATTTGTGTGGCTAATGAAACGCCTCTAGCCGTCGAGGCCAAGCGATCCGTCTTTGTTTAGCCTTCAACCACTGCATAAGCGGAATGATTATGAATGGACTCAAAGTTCTCCGCTTCGATACGGTAGCCTTCTACGCCTTTCATTTGGCTAATAGCCACCGCCACATCACGCACCAAATCCTCAACAAATTTTGGATTTTCGTAAGCGCGCTCTGTGACGTATTTTTCATCAGTACGCTTGAGCAAACCCCACAATTCACATGATGCCTGCGCCTCAATCGTTTGAATCAGGCTATCCAGCTGCAAATGCTCAGGATGCCCCACGACTGACACCGTGACATGAGAGCGTTGATTGTGCGCTCCGTATTGCGAAATGGCTTTGGAACATGGACACAAACTGGTCACGGGCACCAAAACCGTCAACTCAAACTGCACATCGGCCTCGTCATCCACAGTGGCCATGGCATTCGCGGTCCAGCTGACTTGGTAATCCAGTAGGCTAGCCACCCCCGACACCGGGGCTACCTTATTCATAAAATAAGGAAAAGTTGCCGTCACATCGCCCTCGGTCGCATTCAACAGCCCCAACATGGCTGCTGTCATCTGGCAAAACCGTGACATAGACATGGGCTGGGCACGATACTGCTCTAGAAGTTCCAAGAAACGGGACATATGCGTGCCCTTTTCTTCAGCGGGTAATGCAACAGTCAACTCCCACTCAGCCACTGTAGGCAACACCTCTGTATTTGTCTGCAGCAACATAGGATATGTTACGTCTTTCACCCCTACTTTTTGAATAGGGATGCGACGAGTATCCACACTGCTTTGGACATCAGGCATGGTTTCTACAGGTGTAGTCATAGTAGACATAATGGTTCCGATTTACGTTCTTAGATATAGATAAATAAAAATCAATGGGTTTATTATTCAATGATTGAAGCTTAAACCCTAGGATGCCCTCAGTTTATGATGGGCTTTTAATCAAGCGACATCCGTCAATAATTCAGCAAAACGACTTTCTATGCTGCGTCGAATCCCCACGCTGTCTAAGCCTAGCTCTTGGTGCAATTGCTTTTGATCACCATGATCAATAAAGCGATCGGGGTAACCCAAAACTAAGGTAGGAACAGCCTGCGCAGTGGCACTGAGATGCTCCAGTACCGCGCTACCTGCTCCGGCCATCACACAGCCGTCCTCAAGGGTGACAAACGCCTGATGGCTGGCCGCTAATTGATCCAGCAACGCTTCATCTAAGGGCTTCACAAAGCGCATATCCACCACCGTCAGGTCATGCGCCTCGGCGGCATCAAGTGCACTTTGCAACAAAGTACCAAAGGCTAAAATAGCAATTTTTTGTCCTTGTCTACGCACCACACCTTTGCCCATGGGGACCGCAGCCAATGTGTCTGATACTTGTGCCCCGCAGCCCGCCCCCCGAGGATAACGTACCGAAGAAGGCCCAGGGTGTTGATAACAGGTATTTAACAACAAACGGGTTTCCTGCTCATCAGAAGGCGTGCTGATCACCATATTAGGGATACAACGCAAGAAAGCAATATCGTAATTACCGGCATGCGTAGCGCCATCCGCCCCAACCAAGCCCGCTCTATCCAAAGCGAAAGTCACATCTAGGTCTTGGAGTGCCACATCATGAATCAACTGATCATAGCCCCGTTGTAAAAAAGTGGAATAAATCGCCACGACCGGCTTGAGACCCTCACAGGCTAAGCCGCCCGCAAAAGTCACGGCATGCTGCTCTGCAATGCCAACGTCAAAATAACGCTGAGGAAATTTTTTCTCGAATTCGACCATGCCGCTGCCTTCACGCATGGCGGGCGTAATGCCAATCAGCTTTTCATCAGCCGCGGCTTGGTCACACAACCAACGTCCAAAGACCTGCGTAAAAGTAAGCGGCCCTGGCTGAGTTGGTTTTTGAATGCCCACTGCGGGATCAAATTTACCGGGACCGTGATAAAGCACAGGGTCGGCCTCAGCCAACTTATACCCTTGGCCTTTACGCGTCACCACATGCAGAAACTGCAATCCACCTAGATTACGCAAGTTTTCCAATGTCGGTAACAGCGAATCCAAATCATGCCCGTCAATGGGGCCCACGTAATTAAAACCCAACTCTTCAAACAACGTAGCTGGCGTCAACACCCCTTTGGCATGCCCCTCGAAGCGACGGGCTAACTCCAGCACGGGCGGCACATGCTGCAAAACCGCTTTGCCCATGTTTTTTGCCTTGGCATAAAACTGCCCTGACATCAAACGAGCAAAATAACGATTCAACGCCCCTACCGGAGGAGAAATGGACATGTCGTTATCGTTTAAGATAACCAACATATTGATATCTGAGGTAACGCCTGCGTTGTTTAAGGCCTCAAACGCCATACCCGCAGTCATCGCCCCATCGCCTATTACCGCAATATGCTGACGCGGAATGGCTTGGTTACGAGAGGCGACTGCCATTCCCAGAATAGCGGAAATAGAGGTAGACGAATGTGCCGTCCCAAAATCGTCATAATCCGATTCGGAACGTTTGGGAAAACCAGAAAGACCACCATACTGACGCAACCCCGCCATTTGGTCACGACGCCCGGTTAAAATTTTATGAGGGTAAGACTGGTGACCTACATCCCACACAATTCGGTCATGTGGTGTATTAAATACATAGTGCAAGGCAACTGTGAGCTCCACAGTGCCCAAATTAGAAGATAGATGTCCACCAGTACGCGCTACCGATTGCAGTATATATTCACGCAACTGGTTAGTGATCTGATCTAGATCTTCACGTTTTAGAGCGCGCAGATCCTGAGGAGATTGAATATGCTGCAAAGATACATTAGGCATACAAGTCGTGTTGGGCAAAAAATAGGCGCATGAGCGCCTATAAAGTCAATCAAATGAGGTCTATTGTAGACCGTTTTATAAAAGAGCGAGTGGCTAGAGATGTTAATGATTTCTATCAACAATAAAATTGGCCAGCGCAGCCAAACTCTGAGCACCCGCGCCTAAAGGCAAAATAGCTTTATGCGCTTGTTGTTTGAGCTCTAGCAAGAGCTGCTGCGATGCCTCTAAACCCATTATAGATACATAAGTGGGCTTGTTATCTGCGGCATCTTTACCTGCGGTCTTGCCCAAAGTGGCAGTATCTGCCACCACGTCCAACACATCATCTGCCACTTGGAAGGCCAAACCAATGGTCTGTGCATAATCCATTAAATGTTGACGCGCCGTGGAGCTAGCCCCGGCCACAATCCCACCTAACAAGACAGAGACCTCTAACATCGCCCCTGTTTTTAAACGATGCATGTGACGCAATTCGTCTAAGCTTAAAGCTTTATCTACGCTAGCACAATCAATGGCTTGACCACCTACCATGCCACGGCTACCTGCAGCGGTGGCTAAAGCAGCCACGGCCTGCACTACCAAGGCTGGCGCTACCGGCATGGAAGCCAAAAGCTCAAAAGCCAAAGGTTGCAACGCATCGCCCACCAACATCGCAGTGGCTTCATCGTATTTCACATGAACGGTGGGACGACCACGACGCAATTCATCGTCATCCATACATGGCAGGTCATCGTGCACCAAAGAGTAAGCGTGAATAAGCTCTACAGCTGCTGCCGCATGATCTAGGGCCTTGGCCTGCGCGGAGCTAAGCTCCCCGTTTTGACTGACGGCTTCTCCGGCCGCATACACCAACGCAGCACGTACTCGTTTCCCACCACCTAAAACTGCATAACGCATTGCTTCGTGCAACTGGAGCGGAAGCTGGCTAGATGGCATTTGCTGTGCTAAAAAAGCCTCTACTCGCTCTAAGTGCTGCTCTAGCCATTGCTGGTTTTGTTCTTTCTGAGACATATTAATCCTGATCGGTAGGCAGCTCGGTTAATGGACGCATGAGTTGCCCTTGCAAGACCTGTACCTGCTGTTCAACCTTATCTAATCGTTGCTGACAAATTTGGGCTAGTTTAACCCCTTGTTCGTAAGCCTCTAGGGATTGCTCCAGCGCCAAATCACCACTTTCCATTTGCGCCACCAGCTGCTCTAAAGCAGCTAGAGCACCCTCGAAATCCTCGGGCAAAGAGGTAGCTACATCCTGTTCAGACATGTTTTTTCCATTCATTTATACGCATAACAAATTATTTTACCTAGGATTAGGAAGTTATGGCGGAAGATTACACGTGCCGCTTAGGGCACTCGAGGACGAGACGGGTCAGCAATCCATTCGCTCCACGAGCCCGGATAGAGCTTGGCTCCGCTGAGGCCCGCCAGCTCTAAGGCAAATAAATTATGGCAAGCGGTAATCCCGGAGCCACAATAACAAACCACCGAATCTATCGCTGTATCGCCTAGTAACTCTTGGAACTCAACCCGTAGCTGCTCGGCCGGTTTAAAAGTACCACCGGCTTGTAAGTTAGCCGTCGTAGGCCGATTCAGTGCGCCAGGTATATGACCCGCCACAGCGTCTATGGGCTCTTTTTCCCCGCGATAACGCTCTGCTGCCCTAGCGTCAATCAACGTAAAGCGAGCCTGCGTTAAGTGCTCTAGGATCTGCTCTGCGGTTACGGTAGCTTGTTGTGGCACTACCGTCATCTTGTGATGCTTTTCTAGCACGGGCGGTAAAGCGATGTGCGAGTCGATTAACCCACCTGCTTCCAGCCAGGCTTGCCAACCCCCGTCTAGTAGCATCACCTGCGACACACCAGCCCAACGCAACAACCACCAAGTACGCGCCGCCATATGACCTTGGCTATCATCATAAACCACCACGCGCGTTTGAGGTGTCACTTGATACTGCAGCATTAAATGAGCCAAAGCCTCTAGGTTAGGCAAAGGATGACGTCCATTTTGCCCCGTTTTGGCACCAACTAGCTCAGCCTCATTGTCTAAAAAATAAGCACCTGGGATATGAGCTTGCATATATTGCTGACGCCCCAAACGGTGGTTCATTAAGTCATGACGAACATCAAACACCACCACATCTGGTTCGTGCAACATCGCTTGCAGCTGGGTTGCGCTAATCAGTATTTCAGACATATTCATTCCTTGTTTTAGCTAGTTGTGCGTTGACCCTGCATAATACGATCTTCTGTGTAGGTGCGCCATGCGGAAATCAAGCCCGAGGCGATAATCAACACCATTCCACCCCACGCGATCGAATCAGGGATATCGGCCCAGAACACCACGCCTAAACCCGCAGCAAAGATAATGGTAGAGTACTGTAAAACGGCTGTTAATAAAGTTGACCCCAAACCAAAGGCACGCGTCATGGTGAGTTGGCCCAACAAGCCGCTGAGGCCAACCCCTCCTAAAGCCGCATAGGCTTGCCACTCTAAGGCTGGCCAACCTAAAAACCCCAACGCCACCAAACCCGTCAAACAGACAAAACACGAAAACAAAAGCACAGTACGCCACTCGGGCTCTCCCATACGGCCTAACTGTCGGACCTGCATCATGGCTACCGCTGAAAACGCACCCGCACACAACCCCACCAAGGCATAGGGCAAATCATTTTCATTAATGCTTGGGCGCAAAATGGCTAGCACCCCCAAAAAGCCCAACAACACCGCCATAATCCGCACGGGGTCGCGTTGTGTACCACCAAAAAACAGCATCCAACCGCCAATAAATAAAGGGGCGGTATAATTCAAACTAATCGCTGTAGACAAAGGCAACATAGAAAGCGCAGTAAAACCCAGCCACATCGAACCCACACCAAAGCCATTACGCATCAGGTGGGTTTTCCAACTAAGGGGGCGCAAACTTTTTTTATGGTAAAGCGCCCACATTAAGATCAACAAGACCGATGGCAAACCTCGAAAAAGTATGATTTGCGGCATGCTGGCCTCGTAATCAGAAGCGACTTTCACCAACGCCCCCATCAAGGCAAACATGGCACAAGCCACCAACATCCACAACGATTGCATGTCAAATCACCCTAGTTCTGGCGCAAATCATTACTATACTCTGCGTCCATTTAAACGATACAATTGGAACATTCTAACAGCCAGCTCTTGGACTCTCTGACTTTTTTGCTTGACACTTTTATCTCGCAACAGGATATAGACGAATGAAGCGAATTTTTTTATTTTTGGCCACTAACCTAGCTGTGATGCTGGTGCTTAGTGTTATTCTCAATTTACTTGGCGTAAACCGCTTTTTATCCGGCTCAGGGATTAATATCCCCCAACTCCTCGTCTTTTCTTTAGTCATAGGCTTTGCTGGTTCTATTATCTCCTTGTTAATGAGCAAGTGGATGGCAAAACGCAGCACCGGTGCTTACGTTATTGACCCACAAAACCCTCGTAACCAACAAGAGGCCTGGCTAGTTAGCACGGTGCACCAACTGGCTGAAAATGCAGGCATTGGTTACCCAGAAGTTGCCATCTATGAAGGCGAACCCAATGCTTTTGCTACCGGCGCCAATAAAAACGATGCCTTAGTTGCCGTCTCTACCGGCCTACTACAAACCATGAACCAAGAAGAAGTCGCAGCCGTACTTGGCCACGAAGTGGCCCACGTAGCCAATGGCGACATGATTACTCTCACCTTAATTCAAGGTGTAGTAAATACCTTTGTGGTTTTCTTTGCCCGCGTAGTGGGGTATTTTGTAGATCGCGTCTTACTCAAAAATGATCGCGATGGCATTGGCCCCGGTTATTATGTCACAGTGATTGTCTGTGAAATTGTGTTTGGCGTACTGGCCTCTATAATTGTGGCTTGGTTCTCCAGACAACGCGAGTTCCGCGCTGATGCGGGCGCCGCTAACTTAATGGGTTCGCCTCGCCCCATGATCAATGCCTTAGCTCGTTTAGGTAACGTAGAGGTCTCCGACCTACCTAAATCTTTTGAGTCATCGGGTATTGCAGGTGGACGCTCTTTGGGTGCTCTGTTTGCCTCACACCCCCCTATCGAAGACCGCATTCGCGCCCTACAACAGCGCTAATAAAAAGGGGCCTAAAAAAGGCCCCTTTTTTGTACGAGCAACCCATGAACGCGATGCCCGTTGCTGGGGCCGTCTTACACGGCTTGGCCCCAACTGGGCCCGGTGCTGACTTCAGCAATTAAAGGCACATCTAATCTAGCTACCTCGCACATTAAACCAGGCAAAGCCGCTACCAATACTGCCACTTCGTCTTCAGGTACATCAAACACCAATTCATCATGTACCTGCATTACCATCAAGGTACGCATATTTTGCGCAGTTAACCAGTCTTGGACTGCCACCATCGCCATTTTTATCAAATCTGCAGCGGTGCCTTGCATAGGAGCATTAATAGCAGCCCGCTGAGCGCCGGCGGCTCTAGGGCCTTTGGCATTGATATCCGGAAAATACAAGCGACGTCCAAAAACAGTTTCCACGTAGCCTTGTTGTTTGGCCTGCTCTTTGATGTCTTCCATATACTGCGCCACATCAGGGTAACGCGCAAAATAACGGTCTATATAAGACTTGGCTGCTGCATTGCTAATGCCTAAGTTTTTAGCCAGACCATACTGCCCCATGCCATAAATTAGACCAAAGTTAATCGCCTTAGCCGCATTACGCTGTTCAGAACTCACGTCTTTGGGCTCTATATGAAAAATCTCTGCAGCGGTAGCTCGGTGTACGTCACCGCCTTCCTCAAAGACCTTTTGCAAGTTTTTATCGCCCGAAACATGCGCCATGATGCGTAGTTCGATTTGTGAGTAGTCAGCAGCAACAATTTGCCCCAAGCTTGCCACAAACGCATCTCGCACCTGACGCCCTTCGGGGGTGCGAATGGGAATATTTTGTAAATTAGGATCTGAAGAAGCCAAACGGCCTGTGATCACGGCAGCTTGGGCATAACGTGTGTGCACTCGACCCGTGTGGGCATTCACCATTTTAGGCAGTTTATCGGTATACGTTGATTTAAGTTTCGCTATACCGCGGTACTCAAGCATGAGCTTAGGCAAAGGATAGTCCAAAGCCAACTCTTGCAACACATCTTCGCTCGTAGAAGGCGCGCCACTCGCTGTTTTCCGCTTGACGGGTAACCCGAGCTTATCAAATAAGACCTCCCCCACTTGCTTAGGCGAATTCATATTAAATGGCTGATCCGCTAGCTCGTAAGCCTGAGCCTCTAGCTCCAGCAATCGCTGCCCAAGAGTCTGACTTTGTTTTTGCAATAATACGCTATCTATGGCTACCCCATTGCGTTCCACCTGCGTAAGCGCCTCAGAGGTTTGTAGCTCTATCTGGTAGATTCGGGCCAGCCCAGCGTGAGCTAGAACTTGAGGGTACAACACATGATGCAAACGCAAGGTCATGTCGGCGTCCTCAGAGGCATAATGCGCAGCAGTAGGAATATCTAAGTCCGCAAACCCAATTTGCTTGGCACCCTTGCCACAAATGCTTTCATACGACGTGCCCTCTAGGCCCAACCAGCGCAGCATCAACTCTTCCATGTTGACCCGCTGATGCGCCTCTAAAACATAGGCCTGAAGCATGGTGTCATGCGCAATTCCTTTCAGCTCAATGCCCTCATTCGCAAACACATGGCTATCGTATTTGGCATTTTGTAGGATCTTAGTGCTGCGCGAAGACTCTAACCAAGGCTGTAATAAAGCCAGCGTTTCTGCCTTATCCAGCTGCTGGTTTTGCTCCATCCCCGTATGGGCCAAAGGAATATAACAAGCCTCGCCCATTTGTACGGATAACGATACCCCCACCACTCGAGCTAACATTGGCTCTAAAGAGGTGGTTTCCGTATCCAAAGCCACTAAGTCCGCTTGTTGTATACGTTGCAACCAATGATGTAGTCGTTCTGGAGTGGTGACGGTTTCATAGTGCACGTTTTCAATCACAGGCACTAACACCTCTTGGGCTTCCGCCTGAGTAGGCGGTGTTTCGGGGATTTCAGCAGCTTTACTACGATCCTGTGCTGGCAACTGATCTTCGTTACCCGTTAATTCCCGTAACCACGTTCTAAATCCATATTCGTTATAATACTGTTCTAGCTTGACCAGGTCTGGCTGTTTAGGCAGCAAGTGGTCTATTTGCGTGATATCAGCAGGTAGCTCACAATCTAGACGAATAGTGACCAGTTGACGCGTTAGCTCGAACTGCGGCATAAACTCACGTAAGTTATTACCCACAACCCCTTTAATTTCATCCGCGTGGGCCAGTAAACCGTCTAAACTGCCATAGTTTTGAATCCATTTTTGCGCGGTTTTTGGGCCCACTTTGGGCACCCCTGGAATGTTGTCAGAGGTATCGCCCATCAGCATCAAGTAATCAATAATTTGGTCTGGTCGTACCCCATATTTAGCCATCACTCCGGCCTCATCCAAACGTTCGTCTTTCATGGTGTCAATCAGCTCAACCTGGGGGTTCACCAACTGAGCCAAATCTTTATCACCCGTAGAGATAATAGTGTGAACGTCATGCTGAGCGGCTCTATGTGCTAGAGTGCCTATGATGTCATCGGCCTCAACGCCAGGCACACACAACAAAGGCCAACCCATGGCTTTAATGATCTCATGCAAAGGCGGCACTTGTTGTGCTAAGTCCTCGGGCATGGATTCGCGTTGTGCCTTATAGTCGGCATACAAATCATCTCTGAATGTGCCCCCTTTTGCATCAAACACACACGCCATATAATCAGCATCAATGTCTTGTAAAAGTTTACGCAACATATTGATTACACCATACATGGCTCCAGTTGGTTCTCCGCGGGCATTAGTTAAATTGCTACGAAACATCGCGTAATAAGCACGATATAAATAACTGGATCCATCAACTAGCAACAAGGTTTTTTTCATGTCTAATAATAAAATTGTTCGTTTACCGGCAGCTCTACAAATACCTGTCATCAGTCAAGAGCTCCAAACCGCTGCTGATACTCTACAGGAAATTGGCTGGGGTGTAAGTGTATTTGGTAGCGCTCGTACCAAAGCGCATCATCAATACTATGAGCTAGCAGAAGAGCTAGGCCAACGATTGGCTCAGGCTGAGATCCCTGTGATCGCTGGCGGCGGCCCGGGCATTATGGAGGCCGCCAACAAAGGCGCCTACGAGGCGGGTGGCAGAAGTGTAGGTTTAAATATACGCCTACCCCGTGAAACCACGAATAACTCGTATCAAACACATAGTTTACAGTTTGAGTATTTTTACTCGCGCAAAGCCACTTTTTTTATGCACAGTGCCGCCTATGTGGCTTTACCTGGTGGCTTTGGTACGCTGGACGAGCTCTTCGAAGCCCTCACCCTAGTCCAAACCCATAAAAACCCACCTGCTCCTATTGTACTGGTGGGAACGAAATTTTGGGCTGGTTTACTAGAGTGGATAAAAGACCAACTAATTAGTCATGCGTATATCTCACCAAATGACGTAAACTTAATCACCCTAACCGATGATCTTGATGAAGTCATGCAGATTATCCAAAACTGCTGTTCTGATTTAATTTATCAAGAAGAAGAAGCCCCGGCGCTTCCACAAGAAATGCCCTATGAGAAGGATTAACGATGAAAAAAAATCTAATTCGTTTTGCGCTGACCGCCTTATTTTCGGTGTCAGCCGCCACCCAAGCTGCTGAGTTCAAAGAAATTCGTATCGCCACCGAAGCTGGCTACCCGCCTTTTGAGTACATCGCCCCAAATGGTGAAATTCAAGGCTTTAATATCGATATTGGTAATGAAATCTGTAAACGACTTGAGGCCCAATGTGTTTGGGTTGATCAATCCTTTGACAGTCTCATTCCAGGTCTGCAAGCGCGTAAATTTGATTTAGCTAATTCCACCATGACGGCTACCGATGCGCGCCGTAAAGTCATCGATTTCACTACCCCCATGTATGTGGTGGCCTCTCGTCTAGTCGCCTCTAAAGACAAAGACCTCGAGCCCACCGTAGAGTCCTTAAAAGGTCTACGAATTGGCGTGCAACAAGGCACCACCATGGAAACCTATGCTCGCAAAGAATGGGCCCCAAAAGGTATACAGGTCATTACCTACCCCAGCTACACCAATGCCTTTACTGACTTAGCAGCAGGTCGTATTGACGCTTCCTTCCAAGA
>CANROS010000072.1 GCA_947632305.1 uncultured Paenalcaligenes sp.
CCCCCGCACTACACCAGCCAGACCTGCCCTGAGTGTGGGCATTGCAGTAAAGCAAATCGCCTTACGCAAGCGATTTTCGCCTGTGTGCAATGCGGTGTTGAGGAAAACGCCGATCTAGTCGGTGCGATCAATGTATTAAGGGCAGGACACGCCCGGTTCGCCTGTGAAGTGAGTGGTGCAGTCAGACCGCCAGCAGCAGGAACCCACCGAAGCGACTCAGAGGCGGCTCAATGCCGCGCCTGAGCGCTGTAGGAATCCCCTTCTTTGGCCCCGTGGGGCCGAGCGTTAGCGAGAAGGAGGGGAGGATGTCAACATGCGCTCTACAAAAATTTGCAATAGCGCTGACTCGGCCCCTCTTTCTGCACCAAAAAAAGCGCGCTAATAGCGCGCTTAATCGGTTCTTGGTAATGATTAAGAACCGGCCTTTTCGGTTTCATTCATTTTACGAGACAATTCACGAGGCAAAGGAAAGGAAATAGTTTCCTCTACGCCCTCTAGGGTACGGACTGAGAGCACACCTAACTCACGAATACGCGTAATGACTTGCTGCACCAGTTCTTCTGGAGCAGAAGCTCCGGCCGTAATCCCCACCCGCTTGGCATTTTCAAACCACTCTGCTTTGACCATGGCAGGATCATCCAATAAGTACGCTGGAGTACCAATACGCTCAGCCACTTCGCGTAAGCGATTGGAATTAGAACTGTTCACGCTACCTACAACCAACACCACGTCACACTGGGGCGCCATAAATTTGACGGCATCTTGACGGTTTTGCGTAGCATAGCAAATATCGCTTTTCTTCGGCTCTTCAATTTCAGGAAAGCGCTCGCGCAAAGCCTGAGCTACCTCTTCGGCATCATCCACAGATAATGTTGTTTGGGTCACAAAAGCTAAGTTACTTGCATCTGAAACCTGTAAATTATGAACATCCTCTACCGTTTCAACCAAAAACATACCGGCATTGGCTTGGCCTAAAGTCCCCTCTACCTCGGGATGACCTTTATGACCAATCATAATTATTTCACGGCCCTCAGCACGCATTTTAGAGACTTCGCGATGGACTTTGGTGACCAAAGGACAGGTAGCATCAAAGATAGTTAAACCGCGCTTCTCGGCCTCTTCGCGCACCGCTAAAGACACTCCATGCGCCGAAAACACCACAATAGATCCCGAGGGAGCTTCGTCTAATTCTTTGATAAAAACAGCGCCCTTGTTACGTAAGCCATCCACCACATAGCGATTATGCACAATCTCGTGGCGTACATAGATGGGCTTACCGTGCAACTCTAAGGCACGCTCTACGATGTCAATTGCACGATCCACACCTGCACAAAACCCGCGCGGCTGTGCCAAAACGACCTGAAGGTCATCCAAAGATTCAACTTGAGGCTTCATAGTATTCCCAATATATGTACATCTAGACGTATCTGCGCACCGGCAAGAGGGTGATTAAAATCAAATAAGGCAGAGTCTTGGTCCCATTGCTTGAGGACCCCTGCATAACGAATACCCGTAGGCGCAGCAAACTCCACCATGTCACCCGGCTCGTAGGTTTCCTCGGGGTTTTGTAAATCAGTCATGAGTTCACGTGCCACCCACTGCACTAAAGCCGGATTGCGTTCACCATACGCGTCTTCTGGCTCTAAGGTACAACCAAACACCTCGCCTTCGGAGCGTCCTAGTAATGCGGCCTCTAGGCCTGGCGACCACTGCCCCATTCCTAATTGTAGAGTAGCGGGTCGACCATCAAAAGTATTAGCAAAGACCGTCCCACCAGCAGGCCCTGACAAAATCTGGATGCAGTAATGCAAAGTTAAGTAGGAATCCGCATGGACAATTGGACGTTCATCTTGGTTTTCTGCGCTCAAGGTCTGTCACCCTATATGTCTAAATCTTGATTATTCATTTCTTTATTTTAATACCTACAATGACTTCTGACAGCATTACCCTAAATAATGTGCGCCCACGCGAGCGTTTGCTGCAGGCGGGCCCCAGCGCACTCAGTGACGCAGAGCTATTAGCCATCGTGCTTCGCACGGGTTATGTGCAACGTCCAGTCCTTGAGTTAGCCCAATCTCTATTAAACAATTTAGGCGGTTTACGTGGTCTTTTAGCCACTGATATCGAACAGTTACAGCAACAAAGTGGCATTGGCCTGGCTAAAGCATGTGAAATCTTAGCCATCAGCGAAATCAACAAACGTGCCCTCCAGCAAAGCTTAAAGCTAGGGCCAGTGATGAATCACCCTCATTTAGTCAAAGATTATTGCATTGCGCGCCTAGGGCACTTGACCATTGAACACTGCATGGCGCTGTATCTGGATAATCAACTTCACCTGATTACAAGCGAAGAGGTTTCTAGGGGCACGCTCACCCAAGCCTCGGTCTACCCAAGAGAACTTGTAAAATCTGCCCTAAAACACCACGCGGCAGCTATAATACTTGCACATAATCACCCATCAGGCGTGCGCCAGCCTAGCGAAGCAGACCTTCATCTCACGCAACAGCTACAACGCGCTCTGGCTTTGGTTGATGTTCGTTTAATTGACCATTTAATTGTAACTGCAGGTCATGCCTCTTCCTTAGCAGAACTAGGAAAAATGTAGCATCGTTTTTATGCAACATTTCTCTACGGGTTTTCTAGCTGTGCGGCATTTTCTTTGCAAACATGCGCTTAAATGTTAGAATCTTTGGTTTTACAGGATACGTGGCAGATTGTTGTTAATCCATCTGTTGGCGGTCCGATTTAGACAACAGGATAACATCATGAAAGTAGGCATCCACCCCGAATACCGCGAAGTGGTGTTCTTGGATCAACAAACCGGCAACACTTTTATTACTCGTTCTACCGTTAACACTCGTGACAATATCGAGCTAGATGGTAAAACTTACCCACTATTTAAGTGTGACGTCACTTCCGAGTCCCACCCTTTCTACACCGGTGCACAAACACGCATCGTTGAAACAGGCCGCGTTGAAAAATTCCGCGCCCGTTTCGCTCGTACTGCTGGCACACGCGCAAAAGCCTAAGCCATCCAGTCAGCATGAAAAGCAGCCTTCTAGGCTGCTTTTTTTGTTTCTAACTTAACAAGACAAGTCACCCCCAAGCAGCTAATATGAACTAAGATATGTCTCTCGTTTTATCTTTACCTCTACTGCTGTGTCTATCATCACTCCGCTTACTACCCCCGCACGCTTAACCACCTCTGCAGCCAGCAAATTACCGCGGGCAGTGCTTTGGATAGTGGGCTTAATTTATATCTTTGCAGGCCTTTTTCTGCGTGACCCGTGGAAAACAGACGATGTGATTGGCTTAGCTGCCATGCTCAGTGTGGTGCAATATGATAGCTGGCACGCGTTTATTACGCCTCAAATTGGAAACCTCGCTTTTGCGGAAATAGGCCCATTGCACATTTGGATTGGTGCGCTTAGTATCACCCTTTTTGGCCCGGTATTCGAGTTTTTCACTACCCCTCTGGACGCCAGTATCCTGGCCTCTAGGCTGCCCAATCTGGTTTATTTTCTTATTTTAATCAGCACCTTGTGGCAAGGGGTGTTTAGACTGGCAAGCCGGCGTGCAGCACAACCTTTACCCCTACCTTTTGGTGGTGAACCGTCTACCGTGGACTACGGCCGCATGCTGGCGGATGCTGCCCTGCTTTTATGTGTGGCCACCATTGGCATTATTTGGCGCTTGCACGAGACCTCCTCTGTTCCTCTTAGCCTAGCCCTCTACTCCACTGCGTTTTATGCGCTCAGCCTTACCTACACCAAGCCCATTCGTGCCGGTTTATTGCTTGGGGCTGCCATTGGCTTTAGCTTTTTAAATCAAGGGTTATGGGTCGCGCTTAGCCTAAGTTTTAGCGCCATTATGGCCTACGTCTTATGTTGTTCTTTACGCCAGCACCTCTACTCTTTAGTGCTGGCCTTGTTCACCGCCCTAATTATTGCCGCGCCGTGGACTCTGGCCGCTAAAGACTACTCCTACTGGTGGCTCCAATGGAAGCTTTGGCACTTACAGCAAATACACTGGCCTGACACCGCAACACTCTTAAAAAGCAGTCGGGATTTGCTTTGGTTCTTGTGGCCTACTTGGCCTTTAGTTATCGTGGCTCTGTGGCAATGGCGCTCTTGGTTGCGTTTTGCCCACATCGCTATTCCGTTCAGTTTGTTACTCGGCCCTTTGGCATTGCTACTGCTTTCTACTCAAGCGTTTGAACCCGAGTACGCACTGCTAGTAGTGCCTTGCGCCGTATTGGCTGCCTTTGCTTTACCCACTCTACGACGCGGCACCATTAATAGTTTCGACTGGTTTGCCGTCATGTGTTTTTCTCTGTTTGCGGCGGCCGTCTGGCTAGGGTGGATTGCTCAACACACGGGCTGGCCTACTAAAATTGCCTATAGCATCCACCGCCAAACCCAAGGTTTTGACACCCATATTTCCTGGGTAATGCTAACGATTGCCGTCCTAGGCACAGGCGCCTGGATCGCCTTAGTCAGTTGGCGCTTACGCACCCACCCGCCTGCCTTATGGCGCGGCACGGTGTTATCTGCCGGTGGTTTAATTACCACCTGGCTGCTACTCGTTACCCTCTGGCTGCCAGCTTTGGATTACGCTCGTAGTTATAGGCAGGTATCCAATGAACTCGCCCTACAACTAGAACAGCTGCCCGAGTCGGCGTGCGTGGTCGCCCGCGATGTGGGCCTAGGCCAGCGCGCTTCTTTTTATGCTTTCAACCAAATCAATTTTAGTTTTGATAAGCACTGTAATTATCTCTTGCAACAAACATCACCCAAACTAAGCACAGCTGAACAAAATCGCTTTTTAGTTCCGGTCGAAGAACTTTGGCAAGGGCGCAGAGGCGGAGATCGCAATGAAATGTTCCGCCTCTTAAAGATCAAACCCTAGGATTCATTGTAGATATAGTCTCGACGCCATGGGTAGCTTAGATCGGCTGGGTTATCTAACTCATCCGATCTAGCTCCATGTTCTGGCTGCGCTAAGACTTGGTGCAATGAAATCCAACCCTGCTCAAAACCCATCGCACATCCCGCCAAATACACCCGATACGCCCGCAAAGAGCGTTGCCCATCCGCACTACTATCTAAAATACGGTCTGCCTCGGCCATATTTTGCTCTAGGGCATCGCTCCATGCCCATAAAGTACGTGCATAGTGAGGTCGTAAATTCTCCACATCCAGCCCTTCCAAGCCGCCCTCGCTTAAATGACTCAATACGTGGCTAATATGCGTTAGCTCACCACCGGGGAAGATAAACTTATCGATAAAGTCCCCCATCCCGGCCCCCAGCTGAGTATGATCGACCCCACCAGCAGTAATACCGTGGTTTAGCACTAGCCCACCAGGCTGCAAGAGCTCTTTGATGCGAGAGAAATACTGAGTTAATTGCGCTCGGCCCACATGCTCAAACATGCCTACAGAGGCCATCTTATCGAAAGGCTGCTCTGGCTGAAGCTCACGGTAATCCATGAGCTTCATAGTGACTCGTCCCTCAAGCCCTTTACTTTTAATTAACTCATTCACATACGCATGCTGGTTGCGAGACAAAGTAATGCCTGTACCTTGTACGCCATAATTTTCCGCAGCCCATAACAACAAACCGCCCCAACCCGCCCCTATATCTAAAAACCGCTCACCCGGTTGCAACTTAAGCTTTCGACAAATTAAGTCTAGCTTGGCTTCTTGGGCTTGGGCCAAGCTGAAATCGGGCTGAGCATAATAAGCGCATGAATACACACGCCTAGGATCCAACCATAAGGCGTAAAAATCATCAGACAAGTCGTAATGAAATTGAATTTGTTTAGCATCACGCTCTAAGGTGTGGCGCCAAACCGAGCGTAAACGCTGCAAAAAATGAATAAAAGCACTGGAACGACTTTGATTAACCGGCGTATCTGGCAAGATACTCACGGCAGCACGCATCAAAGCATGCATAGACCCCTGAAAATCAAAATCCCCATTGACATACTCCTCCCCTAAAGAGCCAATCTGCCCGGTAGCCAAACGCCCTAAAGCACGATGGGTTTTGACTTGTACCGTTAACTCTGGGCTACTTTCGCCTATTCGTGTGCCGTCAGGCATGATGATACTGGTCGCCATCGGGAGTTTTTCTAACACAGATTGAATTGCCGCATTTACACTCATTTCTACGTCTCCTATGTGAACTGCAAATAGCTGATTTTGCTAACACTAAAAACATGGGTGGTGCGTATCGATTACACTACAAGTGCGTGCTACTATGTGATCTTTAGTCTTCCAACCTTAACTATGTCTACCAAACCACAACGCTATTTGTCAAAAAACATCCCGTCTTGGTTGGTGCTTATGGCCTTGCTTACGGCCTTAGGCCCATTAGCAGTAGACATGTATCTTCCGGCTTTCCCCCAAATTGCCCTAGACCTCAATACCGCCGAAGGCAACGTAGAACGCACCCTCGCCAGCTATTTATTTGGCCTAGCTTTGGCTCAATTATTTTATGGGCCCATCGCCGATCGATTCGGACGTAAACCTCCTTTGCTTTTTGGTTTGTTGCTTTTTAGCATTGCTTCTATTGCCGTATCTTTTAGCAATGATATAGAACATTTGACCTTTTGGCGCATGGTTCAGGCTTTTGGTGGAGCCTCTGGCTTTGTGATTCCACGCGCTGTCATCCGCGATCAACTGGAAACCCGAGATGCCGCCAAAGCCCTTTCTATGATTATGCTCATCATGGGGGCCGCTCCTATTTTAGCCCCAATTCTAGGGGCGCAGATTCTACTGTTTGCAGATTGGCGCTTTATATTTCATATCATGACAGCCTGCTGCTTGGGTTTATTAATTGCCGCCACTTTCTCCATGAAAGAAACTCTGGCCAAACAAAATATCATCCCACTGCGACCCAAAACTATTTTAAAAAACTACAAAGAATTACTCCAGCACCGCAGTTTCTTTTTTTATTCACTCACCGCCGCCTTTGGTTCGGCGGGTATGTTTGCCTACATCAGCGGGGCGCCTCGCGTCTTTATTAGCGCCTACGAAGTACCCACCGAATGGTTTGGCGCTTTATTCGGCATTAATGCCTTTTGCTTGATTCTCGCCTCACAGATAGGAGCTCGCTTACTGGGCTATTTTCCACCCCAGCGTATTTTATCTGTCGCCCAAAGCATACAGTTTTGTGTAGTTATGATTGGCTTAGTCTGCACTCTTCTAGGTATAATGAATGTTTACAGCGTTATGGCGTTATTAATGACCTTTATGGCTTGCCAAGGTTTCATTAACCCAAACGCCGCTGCCTTGGCGCTCTCTGCCCAAGGTCGCCGTCTAGGCGTGGCCTCTGCTCTTATGGGCACATTGCAAATGCTCTGTGGCGCTTTAGCAGGCCTAGCAGTCAGCTCTTGGCACACTATCTCAGCTGTGCCCTTAGTGGTGGTGCTCAGTGCATGCGTTACGATTTCGTGGCTTTCCGGCAGGAAAGCTCTAAAAGAAACGGCGTAATGCTTGCTTTGCCGCCATTTTTTATATTAGAATGTATTGTTTTATGAACTACTTAAGCTAAGTCAGAGCAAGAAATTAATAAATTCTTTGATTTAGTTTGTGCTTTAATGCGCCCGTAGTAACGATTTTTACTGCAAGCGCGGAAGCCGATTTAGACTCTAAAGGGGTATAACCATGGCACGCGTATGCCGAGTTACCGGAAAAGGCCCAATGGTGGGCAATAATGTTTCTCATGCCAACAACAAAACCAAACGTCGCTTTTTGCCAAATTTGCAATCACGTCGTTTCTGGGTTGAAAGCGAAAACCGTTGGGTACGTTTACGTGTATCCACACAAGCTCTACGTTTGATCGACAAAAACGGCATTGAGTCCGTTATTGCAGACATGCGTGCTCGCGGCGAACGCGTTTAATCGCTCGCTTCATCTAACAGCTAGTTAAAGGACTTACATCATGGCTAAAGGAATCCGCGAGAAAATCAAACTCGAATCTTCCGCTGGTACTGGTCACTTCTACACTACGACCAAAAACAAGCGCAACACGCCTGAAAAAATGGTCATCAAAAAATTTGACCCAGTCGTGCGCAAACACGTAGAGTACAAAGAAACTCGTCTCCGTTAATACCTTTGGTATTTACCCAGCGAGACTACGGCAAAAAGCCCTGCTACCGCAGGGCTTTTTTGTGGTTAAATTATTTAGCTCTTGCAAGACTAGCACAAGCTCTTTTGCCCCGTATAATGTAAGAGTTATTTTTCATTCATACCTTACTTGGTCGCTCAAATCAAATGCAGGAAAGTTATAATCCACAATACGTTGAACGCACTGCCCAACAAAACTGGCAAGATCGTGACGCCTATCGCGTTGTAGAAAATGCTAAAAATGCGGATGGCAGCTTAAAGCCCAAATACTACGCCTGCTCCATGCTGCCCTACCCTAGCGGTAAACTGCACATGGGGCACGTGCGCAACTACACCATCAATGATGTGATGGCGCGCCAGCTTCGACTACGTGGCTATAACGTCCTCATGCCCATGGGCTGGGATGCTTTTGGCATGCCGGCTGAAAATGCTGCGATCAAATCCCAAGTCCCTCCCGCCAAATGGACCTACGACAATATTGCTTACATGAAAAAGCAAATGAATGCGATGGGTTTGGCAATTGACTGGTCACGCGAAATGTGCGCTTGCGACCCTGACTACTACAAGTGGAATCAATGGTTCTTCTTGAAAATGTTAGAGGCCGGCATCGCCTACCGCAAGACACAAACCGTCAACTGGGACCCAGTAGACCAAACCGTACTTGCTAACGAACAAGTCATTGATGGCCGCGGCTGGCGTTCAGGAGCGCTAATAGAAAAGCGTGAAATCCCTGGCTATTACTTAGCGATTACTAAATACGCCGACGAGCTCCTAGACCAAGTCCAACACAACCTCCCTGGCTGGCCCGAGCGCGTGCGCACCATGCAGGAAAATTGGATTGGCAAAAGCTTTGGTGTGCGTTTTGCCTTTGAGCACACTATCAAAGATGACGCAGGCCATCTGATCCAAGACGGCCGCATGTACGTGTTTACTACCCGTGCTGACACCATCATGGGCGTGACCTTCTGCGCCGTTGCCCCCGAGCACCCCCTCGCCACCCAAGCGGCACGCTCCAACCCTGAACTAGCTGCTTTTATTGAAAAATGCAAACAGGGCGGCCAATCCGAAGCCGATATTGCCACTCGCGACAAAGAAGGCATGCCCACCGGCTTAACCGTTACGCATCCTATTACCGGCGCACAGGTTGACCTCTGGGTAGGCAATTATGTACTCATGTCTTACGGCGATGGCGCTGTTATGGGTGTGCCAGCACACGATGAACGCGATTTTGCTTTCGCGCTGAAATACCAACTGCCTATTCAACAAGTCATCCAAGTCGGCGAACACGTCTTTTCCGACCAACACTGGCAGGACTGGTACGCCGATAAAGACAATGGCTTCACCGTTAACTCAGGCGACTACAACAACCTGTCTTCTGCCCAGGCCATTGACCAAATTGCAGCCTACCTCAATAGCAAAGACCTAGGCGAAAAGAAAACCACCTATCGCTTACGCGACTGGGGTGTTTCTCGTCAACGTTACTGGGGTACTCCTATCCCCATTATTCACTGCGAAGATTGCGGCCCCGTCCCTGTACCAGAAAGCGATTTGCCGGTTATTTTACCCGAGCACCACATCCCGGATGGCAGCGGCAACCCGCTCAACAAAGACGAAGCTTTCCTCGCCTGCTCTTGCCCTAGCTGCGGCAAAGACGCCCGCCGTGAAACAGACACCATGGATACTTTTGTGGATTCCTCTTGGTATTTCATGCGTTACACTTCGCCCAAAAACAGCCTGGCCATGGTGGACGAACGCAACGATTACTGGATGCCTATGGACCAGTACATCGGTGGGATTGAACACGCCGTCTTACACTTGCTGTACGCACGTTTCTGGACCAAGGTCATGCGTGATCTAGGTCTGGTCAAATTTGACGAGCCTTTCACCAAACTCTTAACCCAAGGGATGGTGCTCAACCACATTTACAATCGTCGTACCTCTCAAGGGGGTATGGAATATTTTTGGCCCGACGAAGTAGAAAACGTGTATGACGAAAAAGGCAGCATTATTGGCGCTCGCCTCAAATCTGATGGCTCCGAGGTCAACTACGACGGCATTGGCACCATGTCCAAGTCCAAAAACAACGGCGTGGACCCACAACACCTAATTGATGAAATGGGTGCTGATACTGCACGTTTATTTGTGATGTTTGCCAGCCCTCCCGAGCAAACACTAGAATGGGCCGAGTCCGGCATTGATGGCGCCAACCGCTTCTTGCGTCGCCTTTGGAGTTTTGCCTCCAAACACCAAACCCAACTCAAAGCCGGCGTAGGCCAAGCCCTCCCTAACGACTTAGACAAAGATGCCAAAGATCTACGTCGCGAAATCCACAGCATCCTCAAACAAACTGAATACGATTACCAACGTATCCAATACAACACCGTTGTCTCGGGTGCGATGAAAATGCTCAACACCTTGGATCACACCAAGCTAACTGACAACGCTGCTAATCAGGCCGTCTTAGCCGAGTGTTATTCTATTTTGTTGCGCGTCCTTTACCCAGTGGTCCCCCATATTACCTGGAACCTCTGGCGGGAATTAGGCTATGCCGAACAGCACGGTGATCTGTTAGATACCACTTGGCCCACAGTAGACGAAGCCGCTCTTATTGCGGATGAAATCAACTTAACCTTACAAGTCAACGGCAAACTACGTGGCACCCTAACTGTGCCTAGCACTGCCGACAAAGCTGCTATCGAGCAAGCCGCGGTTGCGCACGAAGCCACCCAACGCTATCTCGAAGGTCGCGCCCCTAAGCGCATCATTGTGGTACCCGGTCGTTTAGTTAATATTGTTGTAGGATAATCAGCACATGCTTAGCCCCCCTGTTTCCTTTTTTGCAAAACGCGTCTGGCTACTCCTAGCTGGCATGGTGGTGCTAAGCCTGCTGCTCAGCGCCTGTGGGTTCAAACTCAAACAGGCGCACCCTCTCCCGTTTAATACGCTCTATACCAACATCTCTGAAAACTCGGCCTTTGGCGCTCAACTTAGACGCCTCTTGAGCGCCAACTCGCCCAACTTACGTTTTGTGAATACGCCCGAACAAGCTCAAGTACAGCTCATCCAAGAACAGCTCCAACGCTCACTGCGCGATTTGTCGCTGGACCCCTCTGGCCAAGTAGAAAACTACGAGCTTAAAGTCGACCTCATTTTCAGTGTGTTAGATGCTTCTGGCCAATACGTACTACCACCCACCCAACTGATTACCACGCGAGACGTACCCAACAGTCCTAACGCGACTGAAGCCAAAACCCAAGAAATCAATGCGTTATTTGCCAGCATGGAGATGTCTTTAGTGGATCGTTTATTACGTCGCTTAACCGCGCCAGACATCATCGAAGCCTACGAAGCGAACCAGCGTCAGCTCAATAGCTCTCCGGCCCCTCAAGCCCAACCCCCTGCGTCTGCCAACTCTTTTAATTAACCGTGTCCAGCCTGCGCTTACCTCTTACTCCTTTGCACAGCTGCTACAGTATCAGTGGCGATGAAATCCTATTACACATCGAGGCCTGTGATGCGGTACGGGCTGCGGCCACTGAGCAAGGTTTTATAGAACGTCATCGCTTTGTCATGGACGGCCGCAGCGACTGGTCTGACGTGTTTGAAGTCAGCCAGGCTTTGTCTTTGTTTGGCGACAAGCGCCTCATTGACATCAGCATCCCTACCGGCAAACCTGGACGCCAAGGCGCCGAAGCCATTTTGCAACTCGTCACCCAACATACGGGGCCAGCGGCAGACAATGCTTTTCTATTTCA
>CANROS010000073.1 GCA_947632305.1 uncultured Paenalcaligenes sp.
AGTCAGTGAACGAAAGCAGTGAGCATCGCCCTTAGCCGCTAAGAGCAATACCAAAAAAATTCAATTGCGAAAGCTTATATCAAATAATAATCATTATCAATTACATTTGCTTTTGTGTTTGTAATATACGCGGGGTTTTTTCTGGCAAAAACAGCAAAATAGTGGCGACTGTCACGCCATCGTGCGCTATACAAACCACAATCTAGATAGCAACATCCATTCCGAAAAGCCTTGCGTATCAATGGTGCTCAGGCCTTAAGCTCTGCACTCAAGCCTAGAAAACAGCCTGCCACATGTCAAAAAACACTCTATTTTTAATAAATAGGCTTGTATGATTAACTCTACAAATCTATTTGCTGCCAAGCACAGCATCTATAAGAAATCTCCACTTTTTCATATAAAGGCAAAACATGAGAATAGGTATCCCCAAAGAAAGGCTGCCTGGCGAAACTCGGGTAGCGGCCACACCAAAAACCGTTGAGCAGTTGATCAAATTTGGCTATCAAGTCTGTCTTGAACAGAATGCGGGGCAGCTCTCCTACTTTAGTAATGAAGCGTATGAAGCCGCCGGAGCTAAAATCGTAGACACGGCTACTGCCTGGTCCTGTGAGATAGTCTTTAAAGTCACCCCCCCTACCCTTAGTGAAGTCGATCTACTGCAACCCCAAGCGGTACTCATCAGCTTTATTTGGCCTGCTCACCAAACCGATCTCATCCAAGCACTCCAAGCCAAAAAGATCACCACATTAGCCATGGATATGGTCCCCCGCTTATCACGAGCTCAAGCGATGGATGCCTTGTCTGCTATGGCAAATATCAGCGGCTACCGTGCAGTGGTCGAGGCCGCAAACGAATTCGGGCGCTTTTTCACTGGACAGATCACCGCCGCTGGACGTGTGCCCCCTGCAGAGGTCTTAGTCATAGGGGCTGGTGTAGCAGGCTTATCGGCTATCGGCGCAGCCATGCAATTAGGGGCTATTGTTAAGGCTTTTGATACCCGCCTAGAGGTAGCCGAGCAAATTCAATCCATGGGAGGCGAGTTCCTTAAACTAGATGTGCCTGTACAAAACACCGGCGCCGGTGATGGCTATGCCACCACGATGAGCGACGAGTTTATTGCCGCCGAAATGAAACTTTTTGCAGAGCAAGCCACACAGGTTGATATCATCATCACAACGGCCGCTATTCCTGGAAAAAAAGCGCCTGTACTGATCACCAAGGCCATGGTCGATAGCATGCAGCCAGGTTCCGTCATTGTGGATTTAGCCGCTCCCACCGGAGGCAACTGCGAATACACTGTCCCTGGCGAACTGATTACTACGGCTAATGGGGTCAAAATCATTGGTTACACCGATTTAGTCAATCGCTTGCCTGGTCAGGCATCGCAGCTGTATTCCACTAATCTTGTTAATTTGCTAAAACTGCTCACGCCACACAAAGAGGGTGCTCTGGAGCTAAACCAAGAAGACAGCATTGTGCGTAATATGCTGGTGACTCATGACGGCAACCTGATGTATCCGCCACCCGCCATTCAGGTCTCGGCAGCGCCTAAAGCCACGCCTAAACCCAAAATTATCAAAGCAAACCCTAAACCTATTCCGCTGTGGAAAAAAGTCATCCCGTTGGGGATAGCGGCAGTGCTGTTCTTATGGCTAGGCGCCAACGTGCCCGACGCCTTTCTAAAGCACATGATCGTATTTGTTTTGTCATGCGTGGTGGGCTACTACGTCGTCTGGAATGTCACCCACTCCTTGCATACCCCTTTAATGTCAGTAACGAATGCTATTTCAGGCATTATTATTGTGGGTGCTTTGCTACAAATTGGTCAGGGCCACGGTTTTGTGTCCGTGCTTGCCTTCATTGCCATTTTGATTGCCAGCATTAATATCTTTGGGGGGTTTTATGTCACGCGGCGTATGCTCAACATGTTTCGCAAAGACACTAAATAACCAAGCACAGGAGTTAAAACAATGATGTCTCAAGGTTTAGTGACTGCTGCTTACATTATTGCCGCGGTTCTTTTTATTCTTAGTTTGGCTGGCCTATCGCGCCAAGATTCCGCTAAAAACGGTAATTTGTTTGGCATGGCCGGTATGACGCTGGCATTGATTGCCACTATTTTTAGCGAGCATGTAGCCGGAGTGGCATGGATACTTATCGCCATGGTGATCGGTGCGGCCATAGGCATTTATAAAGCCAAACGCGTCGCAATGACCGAAATGCCCGAGTTGATCGCCTTACTGCATAGTTTCGTAGGTATGGCGGCTGTGCTGGTGGGTTATAACAGTTATTTTAACGCGCACGCTGTGGCCCCGGACATGCATCGCATTCTTTTAGTTGAGGTCTTTGTTGGCGTATTCATTGGCGCCATTACCTTTACTGGCTCTATTGTGGCTTATGGCAAACTCAGCGGAAAAATTCCCAGCAAGCCACTCCAGCTGCCCTTTAAACACGGTTTAAATTTAGCGGCCTTAGTGCTTGCAGCCCTACTTCTCACTTGGTTTATGAAAGCCGATGGTTCCGTCTTTGCGCTCTTCATCATGACGCTTATTGCCTTGGCTTTTGGTTGGCATTTGGTCGCAGCCATTGGGGGTGCAGATATGCCGGTAGTGGTGTCTATGCTGAACTCGTATTCGGGTTGGGCTGCGGCAGCAGCCGGTTTTATGCTGGAAAACGACTTGCTTATTGTCACAGGGGCGTTGGTGGGTTCCTCGGGTGCTATTTTGTCCTATATTATGTGTCAGGCGATGAACCGTTCTTTTATTTCCGTCATCGCGGGCGGATTCGGCTCAGGCAGTGGCTCTAGCTCAAACACCGAAATAGCGGGAACTCATCGCGAAATTCAACCTACCGAAGTCGCAGAACTACTTAAACATGCCAGCTCTGTGGTCATTACCCCTGGTTATGGCATGGCCGTGGCCCACGCCCAAAACACCGTAGCAGAAATTACCGATATCTTACGACGAGAAGGTATTCAGGTACGTTTCGGCATTCATCCGGTAGCTGGCCGCTTACCTGGCCACATGAACGTACTCTTAGCCGAAGCCAAAGTCCCTTATGACATTGTGCTCGAAATGGACGAAATCAATGATGACTTTGCTGAGACGGATGTGGTTTTGGTAATTGGCGCTAACGACACGGTTAACCCTTCCGCGGCCACCGACCCCACTAGTCCGATTGCAGGCATGCCTGTGCTACACGTTTGGGATGCCAAAAATGTAATTGTTTTTAAACGCTCCATGAGCTCAGGCTATGCTGGGGTACAAAACCCGCTGTTTTTTAATGAAAACAGTTTTATGTGTTTTGGGGATGCCAAAGCCACTTTGGAACTCATTCAAAAAGCCCTCTAAAAAAGCACTCTGTCTGAAAAAGCCCTTTGCTAGTCTTGAGCCCCCAAAAAGGGGGGCACTCATCTACGCAAAGGGCTTTTTATACCTTCTTCGATTCGCCTCATCCCACTCGAAATACGTCTCATTAACGATGACTTACAAGTGAACGCAACCAAATACCCTATACTCAGAAGGTTTTTTGCCATCCAAAAGGAATAGACATGAAGAAAAAACTTAGCTCTCTCATCTTAATGAGTGGTCTTTTAAGCAGCCCCTTGGCTTGGGCCGACTGGCACATTAATGATGCACAATCTAATTTTAACTTTTCATCCGTCAAAGCCGCTCAAGTGGGGCCAGACGCCATCACAGAGGTTCATCAGTTCCAACAGCTCGAAGGCTCTTTAAAAAAAGACGGTACCTTTGAGTTTTCTATTCCTGTTCAAAGCCTGAATACCGGGATCGAAATCCGTGATGAGCGTATGCTGGATAAACTATTCCAACACACAAACCATGCCGCCATACAGATCACTGGTCAGGTTGATCTCGCTACGCTTGGCGATCTCAAGCCTGGTGAATGGCAAGACCTAGAACTAGAGAGCACCCTCACACTGTTAGGCCAAAGCCACCCTATCAAAGCCCACGTGCGTTATATTGATTTAGGTAACCAGCGCTTTATGGTTAATACACTGGAACCCATTATTGTTAATGGCAATGAGTTTGGTCTTAGCGAAGGCATCGTAAGCTTACAGGAAATCGCTGGGCTGGCTTTTATTGCCCACACAGTTCCCGTTAACTTTAGCTTAGTGTTCGTCCCTAACTAATCCACTGCTGTAATACTAAAAAGCAGAAGCCCAATTTTTTGAGCTTCTGCTTTGCCGTTAGGCTGCTATGACGACACAACACAACGCATCATTCGATGGGTTATGCCAGCGTCTTCATAGACATCACCATAGGCCTCAAAACCGTATTTACTATAAAACGGCACGGCATGCAGTTGCGCTGATAAAAACACGGTGCTATCACCTCGAGCTTTGGCGGCCTCTCTGAGCGCCAACAAAACCTCTGCACCTAACCCTTGACCACGGCAATTGGCCTTGACTGCCATCCGTCCTATATGAGCCGACGGCAACAAACGTCCGGTTGCCACTGCCTCCCCTGCGGTGTTGTAGATCACCGCATGGAGGCAATCGGCATCCAGCTCGTCCATTTCCAGGGCTAATGGCACATTTTGTTCCTGAACAAAAACGTCATAACGCACCGCAGACGCCCCTGCTTCTAGTTCAGCCCAGTTGCCTAAACGCAGCGTAGTATCCATTGTTATCCCACTCAGTTAACCATGACGTACAAAGTGCATTTTAAAGCGTTTACCTTTGATGCCGGCCTGCTCTAAACGCTGCAAAGTACGCTGAGCTGTTTTACGCTCTAGGGCCACATGGGTAACAACCATACCCACATTGATCTTGCCCACTTGATCTTTAGTTAAGCCCACATCACCAGTCAAAGCCCCCAAAATATCGCCGGGGCGCATTTTATCGCGTTTGCCCCCAATAATAACAATCGTCCGCATGGGAGCAGATTGTACTGGCGCAGCACCAGAAGCTGGTGGCAGCTCAGTCAAAGGCAAAGTGCCAAAACGTTGTTCGGCTGCTTTCATAAAAGCACTGTCTTGCTCATCAAATAAGCTAAGCGCCAAGCCCTTTTGGTCTACCCGGCCCGTGCGCCCAATACGATGCGTATACACATCAACCTGATGGGGTAGCTCCACATTAAGCACCAACGGCAATTCTGCAATATCCAAGCCGCGCGCCGCCACATCGGTAGCTACCAACACAGTACAACTTTGATTGGCAAACTGAATTAAAACCTCATCACGATCACGCTGATCTAAATCGCCATGCAACACCAAAGCGCTAAAACCCAAACTACGCAAATAGTAGGTAAGCGCATCACTATTGGCTTTAGTATTACAAAACACCAAGGCGGAACTGGGTTGATAATGCTGTAATAAGTTAACTACCGCATCAAAACGTTCGGACTCTTGAACCTGATAAAAATGCGATTCAATTTGACTTGCACTGACTTGAGTCTCTACCTTGACCTCAATCGCATCACGCACAAATAAAGTGGCGTCCTTGCCAATGGTGTCAGGATACGTCGCCGAAAACAGCAAGGTTTGGCGATGAGGCGGACAATGCTCCACAATGGCCGCCATTTCATCATAAAAACCCATATCAATCATCCGGTCGGCCTCATCCAACACCAGCGTTTTGATGGTGGAGATATCAATGCTTTGATGCTCTAGGTGATCCAAAATACGACCAGGGGTGCCCACAATAATATGCACCCCATGCGCTAGTGAGTCCACTTGACGCTGCATAGGGGTGCCACCCGTCACCACCATGACTTTGACATTGGGGATAGCCCGTGCCAAACGACGAATTTCCTCGGCAACCTGAGTAGCCAGCTCGCGTGTAGGACACAGTACCAACGACTGTGTTTTTAAACGCTCTGGCTTAATGTGCTGCAACACACCCAATGCAAAAGCCGCGGTTTTACCGCTACCGGTCTTAGCCTGCGCAATCACGTTGGCTCCTTCAAGTATCAAAGGCAGACTTTGTGCTTGGATAGGTGTCATTTGCTTAAAACCTAATTGATCAACAGTTGTAAGCAAAGCGGGCTGCAAAGGCAGCTCGGAAAAAGAGGTAATAGCAGTCATGAAAACACCTAAATAGAATATTGCTCCATTGTATCGCGCCCACTACATATTTAACTAAACACAGCATAACTTTATTTATGCCTATACAATAAGTCACTTTCTCTTAATTATGCTCATTGTGAGTTTAAAGACATGCGTGAATTTTTGGCTCGTAAAAATATTGTTTTTTCTTTGCAGCGGTATGGCATAGAAACCATGAATTACATGACCTTAGGTTTATTTGGGTCACTGATAATTGGTCTTATTTTAAAAACCGTAGGAGGTTGGCTAGACTGGGCTTGGTTAATTGACGTGGGCGCCCTCGCTCAAGCCGGTTTAGGCGCTGCTATAGCCGTAGGCGTGGCCTATGGCTTACAAGCTCCTCCGATGGTGATATTTAGCAGTGCCATTATTGGTACGCTTGCTATTCAAGTGGGCGGCGGCCCTGTAGGGGTTTTTGTGGCGGTGGCCATCAGTAGCGAGTTGAGCAAGCTGGTACATAAAACCACCCCGATAGATATTATTGTGACCCCCGCCACTGCCTTAGTTAGCGGCATTTTTGTGGCTCAAGTGATTGCCCCCTCTCTAGGTGAACTCATGCGTGCTACCGGTCAAACCATAGAGTGGGCTATGACTCTGCAGCCCTTTTTCATGAGCATAGTGATCGCGGTCATTATGGGGATGGTGCTAACTGGGCCGACTTCCAGCGCAGCCGTGGCCATCTCGTTAAACTTAGGAGGCTTAGCTGCTGGGGCGGCCACCATTGGTTGTTGTGCACAAATGATTGGTTTTGCCGCCATGAGCTACAAAGAAAATGGGGCCTCAGGCACCCTAGGTATAGGGCTGGGAACCAGCATGTTGCAACTACCCAACATTATCCGCAACCCCTTGATTTGGATCCCCCCCACTTTGACTGCAGCTGTCTTAGCGCCGATAGGGGCGCTGGTCTTTGGGATGGAAAACATCCCTACAGGTGCCGGTATGGGCACCAGTGGATTGGTGGGCCAAGTAGGCACCTTAGCTGCCATGGGCCAAGGCACAGAAGTATGGATTGCCATCGGCCTACTGCATTTTCTGCTGCCTGCGCTCATTTGTTTGAGCATTAGTTGGGGCATGCAAAAGCGTGGCTGGATACAGCCCGGTGATTTACTGCTGCGCGCCTAAGTCTTATTTTTTAGGTAAATGAGGCAATACATCCACGGCTTTGCCGTTGTAACGCAATTCAAAATACAACTGGGTTGCCGTGGTGTCAGTATTACCCATCGCGGCAATGGTTTGACCCTGTTTGACCGACTGGCCTTCTTTGACGTTGAGCGACTTATTATGAGCATACACACTAATAAAGTTCGCATCATGACTCACAATCACCATATTGCCATAACCACGTAAACCATTACCGGCATACATCACCGTGCCAGCGGCAGCGGCTTTCACGGCTTCCCCTTCATTGCCGCTTATAAACACGCCTTGAGAATGAGAGCCAGTACCCTTGCGATGATTGCCCGCCGCTGGCCATACTAAACCAATAGTACGAGGCGCAGGCACAGATTGAGCAGTGGTTTGACGCGCCGGCTGCACCACGGCAGAACTAGGCGGCGTAGCACTGCCCCCTTTTACCCGTAACAACTGCCCCACTGCGATACGGTTCGGGTTGCTCATGTTATTAGCACGCATAATCTCATTCACACTTTGACCATGTTGCCGAGCAATTTTAGTTAACGTGTCACCACGCGCGACTCTATAGTAACCATCACTAGCGGAGCCCCCAGAGCCCTGTTTAGGACTTGATCCACACGCTGCTACAACTACACAAAGCAAGAGCACCGTCAAAAAACGCATTCTAATCCTCTTTATTCTACTTTTAAAAATGTTCATTCAACCATAACACTAACCCACAAACCAAGTCATTTTACTCATTTTATTAAGTCTATTTAAACAGCGAAATAAAACCCCAAAGCCGATACTAGCCTTGGGGTTTTATTTGTCATGTGTAGCTAGTCTTTAACGTACAAAAACGCCTGCGGTGCCCGCGCTGACCTGACCTATTTGCGCCGCATAATCAAAACCACGCTGATGCAGTAATGCCAATACCTGCTCTGCTTGATCTGAAGAACATGAAATCAACAAACCGCCTGAAGTTTGGGGGTCTGTCAATAAAGCCCGTTGCACCTCTGATACCTCAGGGGCCAAATGAATATGTTCCCCATAGGCTTGCCAATTACGCTGCGATGCACCCGTAATATAGCCATCCGCCGCCAAGTTTTGCACGTTTGACAACCACGGCAAAGCAGCAAAGTCCAAGTTAATTTGCAGCTGTGAACCTCGTGCCATTTCCCAGGCATGGCCCAACAGACCAAACCCGGTAACATCTGTCATCGCATGCACTCCCTCCCAGTTAGCCAGCTCGCTACCCGGTGTATTTAATTGAGTGGTGCTTTCGATCATGGCAATGTAATCGGCTTCAGAGAGCGCGTTTTTCTTAAAGGCAGCTGACATCACGCCAACGCCTAAGCCCTTGCTAAGGATCAACACATCTCCCGCTTTGGCTTCGGCGTTTTTACGCACAGCCTGTGGATGAACTAAACCCATCGCAGCCAAACCATAGATAGGCTCCACCGAATCAATGGTGTGACCACCGGCAACGGGAATGCCTGCAGCCTGACACACATCTGCCCCACCTTTAAGAATTTGCGCGATGTCTGCTTTAGACATGGTATTAATAGGCATACCCACAATGGCCAAGGCCATAATGGGCGTCCCCCCCATGGCATACACATCCGACAAAGCATTCGTAGCGGCGATACGACCAAACTGATAGGGATCGTCCACAATAGGCATAAAAAAGTCGGTGGTCGCGATTAAAGCCTGCTGTTCATTCAGCAAGTAAACCGCCGCATCGTCCGCCGTATCCGTACCTACTAATAAATTAGGGTAGGCGGACATGGCTGGCATGCTAGACAACAATTCTGACAAAACGCCAGGCGCAATTTTACAACCGCAGCCGCCACCATGAGCTAAAGAAGTTAAGCGTGGCGCTTGCGTTGAAGAGGTATTTGACATAAATGACTCCGAGACTCGAATAACAAGGCAAAACACGTTGCACCTGACGTCAAACGAAGAGATGGCGGAAAGCAGCAGGAGTCGAACCTACCTAGGAATGTCTAACACCCCCAACTGGGTTTGAAGCCCAGCCGCATCACCAGACACGAATGCTTTCCTGTGGTCCAAGCGACTAAGAATGGGCTTGGCTAAAAACGGTATTATCAGGACGGATTAAATGTTTATCACGTAAGCGACGAGTATAACCAATTCGCTCGAAAAACTCTAAGATTTGAATAGTTCGCTTGCGCCCTAAATTCAAATCGTCCCTGAATTCAGCGGCTTTGATGCCGTTGGGCTGTGCCAACTCGGCCAAACGCTGAGCTAAATGCAACACATGATCACGGTGATAATACAAATCTCTTACCACCTGAAACAAGACCCCTTGCCGCACTAACTTGCGCCCAAGGACTCGTAATTGGTCTTCGGGCACATCCAGCACTTTTGCCATGTCGCGCACCCAAGGCGGATTATACATGCCCTCGTGGGATAAACCAACCAGCTTTAAGGCCACGACTTCCTCTTCGGCGGTAAAACTAACCGTGTGAGCACTCAGTCGATACCACGGCCCATTTAAGGCTAACCGTTGACGTTGAATTAACTCGTGTAAAGCGCCAAACCAAAGCGCATCAGAGGCACGGGGGGCTACCATGCGTCGCAAACGCGCAGCCTCCACCCCAGGCTCATCCGGATAACGCTCATGGGCTTCTGCCAACACCGTTTCTATGCGTGCTAATACATGCTCCCAAGCATTTTTATGAATCAGCACCTGAGCTGAGGCAGATCGAGGGGACTGAACCCACAAAGCCCCGGCAGGCAAAGGAACATCGTTTAAATCAGAACCCACCAACCTATGCATAAAGTTTTGCTCTAGACCATAGGGTGCTTGACGTAACAACCCGTCCAAACCGCGCCCCTCTAGATAGGATTCCACGCCGTCTAGCCAAGCCAAACGCGCTAGAGAGCGTCGCTTACGGTCAGGAGCGTTAGAATCTAACACCACCCCACCACCAATGGTATGCTTGGCCTGCGCATTACGCACAATAAAACGATCGCCCGGCATAGTACAAATGGACTCATCAAACACCAATTGAGCTAAAGCGCTTTGGTCGGGCTGGATTAAGTCTTGGCTAAGGGGCACCACATGCGCCACATAATGCGCAGCCCCCACATGCACATGCACCGGGGTCCACGTTTTGAGCACCGTATCTGCGGCAGACAACAACTGCAAGCGCACATCAATATGACTAGCAGGTAAGAAACAACGGGCATCCGCAATCCAGTCGCCGCGTTCAATTTCATCTTTAGCTAACCCGGCAAGATTTAAAGCACAACGCTGCCCGGCTTTGGCTTGAGCACTGGGTGTGTTTTGTGCATGAATACTACGGATGCGCACCGGCTTATTTTGCGGCATTAAACGTAACGTGCTCTGATCGCCACCCACTTGGGCCACTCCGGCATAAGTCGTGCCCGTCACCACGGTCCCCTGCCCCTCTAGCGTAAACACACGATCTATCGCCAAACGAAAAAAACCGCGTTCTTGGCGTTGCTGTACAGATAAGGCTTCTTGGTCTAGATGATTTTTTAATTCGGCTATGCCTTGGCCAGAAACACTGGACGTAGCAAAAACCGGTGCAGCAGCTAAAAAAGTCGTTTGTAGTAAAGCCTGCAAGTCGTGCTGTAACTGCTGCACCACTGCAGCCTCAACACGATCCACCTTATTAATGACCACACAGCCACGATTTAGGCCCAATAAGGACAAAATCGCCACGTGCTCTAGGGTTTGAGGCATGATGCCATCATCCGCCGCCACCACCAACAAAGCATAATCAATACCTGTAGCCCCCGCCACCATGGTATGAACTAAGTTTTCATGACCCGGCACATCAATAAAGCCCAGCACATCACCGTTAGCTAAAGGCGTATACGCATAGCCCAACGCAATCGTAATACCGCGTTTTTTCTCGTCATCAAGACGATCGGTTTCCACACCTGTTAAGGCACGTATTAAAGCTGTTTTGCCATGATCAATATGGCCTGCTGTACCTACAATCATGCTAGCGCTTGACTCCATTGAGCTTGTAACAAAGGAATATCCACGTCACGCAAACAGCGCAAATCTAGATATAAGCTATCGCGCTGAATGCGTCCTATGACGGGACGGGTTTGTGCGCGCAACCAGTTTTCAACTTTGACCATCGCACTGCCTGCTCGTCCTGCACCCACAAAATGCACAACCAAACCATAACTAGGCAACACATCCACCGGCATCGCGCCACTACCTATCTGACTAAACATGGGCTCTATCTTGACCTCGTAAGACTGGCCCAGCGCTTGTTGCAAACAGGGCTGCAGCAACTGCGCCTGCTGCTTCATTTGGTGTTGAGGCCGCGTAAACAAAGCCAATGTCGTCAGTTTTTCTGCCAAAAACTCGGGACTGCGATACAAAGACAAAACCGGCTCTAAGGCCGCCAATGTTAATTTACCTACCCGCAGAGCCCGCTTTAAGGGGTTTTTCTTTAAAGCACGAATGAAATCCTTGGAGCCAACAATAATACC
>CANROS010000074.1 GCA_947632305.1 uncultured Paenalcaligenes sp.
CTTTTATCGTTTTAGCTCCCGTTATAGTGCTTGGCTGGCACAGTTTCCAAGGTGCGACGGATCACTGGCAGCATTTAATGCAGCATGTGTTACCCACGGCTTTCAGCAACACCGTTGTATTGCTGATCGGGGTGGGTATTTTAGTGACGGCATTAGGTGTAGGTAGTGCTTGGTTAATTACCGCTTATCAATTTCCCACACGCGGGATTTTATCTTGGGCTTTATTGTTGCCTTTAGCTGTGCCTACTTATATTGTGGCTTTTGCTTATTTAGATATTTTGCATCCGTTAGGGCCAGTGCAAGGTCTAATTCGTGAGGCATTGGGGTACAGCAGCCCTAGGCAGTTTAGGTTGCCTGATATACGTTCCTTAACCGGGGCTATTTTCTTATTGGGCTTTGTGTTGTACCCGTATGTGTATCTAAGCACTCGCGCCATGTTTGCCACTCAAGCTGCTAGCTTATTAGAGGCAGCTAGGGTGCTGGGTGAAAGCCAGCGCAGCGTGTTTTACCGAGTAGCTTTACCTATGGCGCGCCCTGCGGTGGCTGTGGGGGTTAGCTTAGCCCTCTTAGAGACCCTAAATGATATCGGTGCCTCTGAGTTTTTAGGTATCCAGACCTTAACGGTCTCCATCTACACCACGTGGGTGACTCGCTCTGACTTGGCCGGTGCTGCCCAGATTGCTTTGTCTATGCTGGTTTTAGTGGCCACGCTGATTATGTTAGAACGCTATGGGCGCCGTCACCAACGCTACAGCCAACAGCGCTCACAGCCTGTAAAGCCTTTTGTATTAAAAGGGTCTGCTGCATTGGTGGCCGTAATCTTAGGTTGGATTCCTGTGCTCATTGGTTTTATTGCGCCTGCTTTGTATTTACTGAGTGAAAGCATTAAACATTTACAGCAAACCGGAACCATTTCTGGGCAACTTATGACAAGCGCTTGGAACACGGTGTCTATTGCTTTGGTAGCGACGGTCATTACTATAGTGGCTGGCTTAATTGTGGCTTGGGCAGCACGCACCGTGCGCTATGGCCAGAAAAACACTTTTAGATCGGTATTGTCTAAATTGGCCTCTATCGGTTATGCGGTACCTGGTACTGTTTTAGCCATTGGTTTATTAACACCCTTAGTGTGGGTGGATGCCGGCATCAATCAAGTGGTTAACTGGTTTACCGAGGTTCCTCCTCAGCTGTATTTAATGGGAACTATGGCAGCGCTGGTGTTGGCTTATATGATTCGATTTTTAGCCATTGCTATTGGCGGCACCGAGGCAGGATTGGCGCGTATCCCCCCTTCTTTAGAGCAAGCCTCGCGTTTATTAGGCGAAACACCGGCCAGCACCTTAAAACGCGTGCACCTGCCTTTGTTGCGCCCTGCTCTAGGGGCTGCTGCTTTACTGATCTTTGTGGATGCGATGAAAGAGTTGCCCGCCACTTTGCTGCTACGCCCCATGAACTTCGAAACACTGGCGACTTGGCTCTATGCTGAAGCGGCGCGCGGTACTTACGAAGAGGGAGCAGTCGCAGCCTTAGCCATTGTATTGGCGGGCTTGATCCCAGTGATTATTTTAGCTCGTTCTCAACTAAAAACCTTACGTGCCTAGGATGACGTTTATGCCCCATTCTGCTTTTTTGAATTTACACAACATCTCTCTGGCTTATGACACCCCTGAGGGGTTAAAAACCGTAGTGAATCAGTTGGATTTGCAACTAGAACGCGGTCATATTGGTTGTCTGCTAGGTGCCTCAGGCTGTGGCAAAACCACGGTTTTACGAGCTATTGCAGGGTTTGAACCCTTGCGTCAGGGTCGTATTGAGGTAAATCAAGAGCTATTATCTACGCCCGAAGGCAGTATTGCCCCAGAAAAAAGACAAGTAGGGATGATGTTTCAAGACTACGCCTTGTTTCCTCATCTCAGCATAGAGAAAAATATTGGCTTTGGTCTACGCAAAATGGATAAAACTGTCCGGGCCCATCGTGTCGCAGAAATGCTGAATTTGGTGGGCTTAGAAAGCTTAGCGCAGCGTTATCCCCATGAACTTTCAGGAGGGCAACAACAGCGAGTGGCATTAGCGCGGGCTTTAGCCCCTGAGCCCTCTTTGTTGCTCTTAGATGAGCCCTTTTCTAATTTGGATGTGGATACCCGAGAGCGTTTAGCGTTTGAGGTGAGGGAAATATTACAAAAGACCGGACTGACTGCTTTATTAGTCACCCATAACCAAGCTGAAGCCTTTGCTATTGCCGATAGAATTGGCGTGATGAAAGATGGTCTTATTGTGCAGTGGGATACGGCGTATGGGTTACACACCCAACCTGCCAATGATTTTGTGGCAGATTTTATCCGTCGTGAAGCCTTGATGACTCAACGCGCCCAAGCATTTATGCGGGGTGAAGTCGTCGCTGCCTGAAAGCCTCGCTAAGAGCCACTGCAGCAGACCTCTTAAAAGCATTTACCCGTGTAAGGACGTATGGAGTGCAGTACACGGGTTTTGACTAGCGGCCAATGCGAATAACGGGTTCAATAATAATCGCGGGGATATTGATGCCACTGTATTGTCGATCAGAATGATGACGATGGCGTGGTGGTGAGTAACGAGCTTGGGGGCGACATTCTCTTTTTTCTTTATAACGTCCGTCTTTTTTAAACTCGCGTTTTACTTTGCAATTACCATCCCAGTATTCGTATTTACCTTTGCCTTTGTGACCGTGATGGTGGCCATGGCCTGCATGGAAATGCCAAGGGTCTGCACTGGCAGTATATGACACGCCTAATAAAGCACACGCTAATACCCACGCACGTAATTTCATCTTTTACTCCTAAAGCGCTTAGCAACAGCCCCAGTGTAACGATAAAACCGCGGAAAAGTTTGTGCAATTATGACAAGGTGCAACTTTATCTGCCCAGCCATAGAAGCCTTGATAAGAGCCAGTTAGGTCCGAGATGGGTGCTGATCGGGGGCGTAAGCCCCCTGTTCTTTTATAAGTTGTAATACATATCGAACTCAACGGGATGAGGCGTCATACGTAAACGAGTGACTTCTTTCATTTTAAGTTCAATATAGGCATCCAGCATTTCATTGCTAAACACGCCGCCCCTAGTTAAAAACTCGCGATCTGAGTCCAAGGCCTCTAGGGCTTGCTCTAGACTATGGCAGACGGCTGGAATTTTTGCATCTTCCTCGGGGGGCAAGTCGTACAGGTTTTTATCTGCGGCATCACCAGGATGAATTTTGTTTTGAATTCCATCCAAACCAGCCATTAATAGCGCGGCAAATGCCAGATAAGGATTGGCCATGGGGTCGGGAAAACGCGCTTCAACACGACGAGCTTTGGGGCTGCTAACGTAAGGAATACGAATAGACGCAGAGCGATTGCGTGCAGAATAGGCCAACTTCACAGGGGCCTCGTAATGTGGCACTAAACGCTTGTAAGAGTTGGTGGTGGGGTTAGTGAGAGCATTCAAAGCACGTGCATGATGGATAAGGCCACCGATGTAATACAAGGCAGTTTCAGATAAACCGCCGTAACCATCACCTGCAAAAATATTAGTGCCGTCTTTCCAAATAGACTGGTGTACATGCATGCCGGAGCCACTATCACCAATGACGGGTTTTGGCATAAAAGTGGCTGTTTTTCCATATACATGAGCTACGTTATGTACAGTGTATTTAAGGATTTGATTCCAATCTGCGCGTTGTACTAGCGTAGAAAAGCGTGTGCCGATTTCTAATTGGCCAGAGGCAGCGACTTCGCAGTGATGCACTTCGACTGGCACGCCTTGTTGCTCTAGGAGCAAACACATTTCGGAACGTAAGTCGTGGTGATGGTCTACGGGTGGTACAGGTGCATAGCCGCCTTGATGACGGGGGCGTACGCCTAGATTTTGTTTATGTGGGTATTCTTTACCACTAGACCAAGGGGCGGTGTCAGACTCAATTTTGACAAAATTGCCTGAAGGTTGATCATCCCAGCGAATACCATCAAAGACAAAAAACTCGGGTTCTGGACCAAAAAAGGCCGTATCGCCTATGCCTGTTGATTGCAAATAGACTTCTGCTCGTTTAGCTATGGAACGAGGATCGCGATCATAGCCGTTTAAATCGGCAGGATCCACTACATCACAACTGATAATTAAGGTGGCTTCTTCGCGGAAAGGGTCAAAACGTACTGTACTGAGGTCGGGCATGAGCAACATGTCTGAAGCTTCAATACCCTTCCATCCCGGCATGGATGAACCATCGAAAGGAATGCCGGCTTCGATGAGGTCTTCATCAAAGCGGTGGGCAGGGACTGTTAAATGGTGTTCGCGACCTAAGGTATCGGTATAACGAAAGTCCACAAAAGCAATGTCGTTTTCAGTAATCCGGTTTAGGATTTCATCGGCGCTAGACATGAGGGCTCCAAGTAGTTAAGCAAAGCGTGGTAATACTGAACGATTACCACTTTTTATTATGTTAAAGCATTCTATTTAGGTTTCGTGTTTTTTTTGCGTGGCGTAGGCCTAGCTGGACTTATTCTAAGAACATCTCTTGTACATCAGTTAGAAAGCGCCAGCCTAAATCGGTAGTCCGTATACGTGAGGGATGAGGGTCAATCAGCCCTTTTTCGATCGCTTTGCGTATGGTCGGTACAATTTTAGTTAAAGGTTGTCCTGTACGGTCCTCAAAATAGTCAGCCGGCACACCATCACGTAGGCGTAAAGCATTTAACATGAACTCAAAAGGCAGGTCGTCTAGCTCGACAATTTTATGTTCAGCCAAATGACCGGATTGGGCTAATAGCGCTTGTTCCATCCAGGTTTGTGGATTACGTAAGCGTGATTGGCGCAAAATGCGATCTGGAAAAGACAGTTTGCTATGCGCACCTGGCCCAATGCCTAAATAATCACCAAACTCCCAATAATTACGATTGTGTTCTGCTTGATAGCCTGGCTTGGCATAGGCAGAGACTTCGTAATGCTCATAACCATGCTCTGCAGTGAGCTCAATGATGGCATCTTGCATCAAGGCACTTTCATCATCATTGGGTAAAACGGGCGGATACTTAGCAAAGACCGTGTTGGGTTCTAAGGTCAGGTGATAAAGAGACAAATGCTTAGTGTCGTAGCTTAGGGCTGTTTTTATGTCTTCTAGCGCATGCTCCACGGATTGTTGCGGTAATGCATACATCACATCCAGGTTAACTCTCTCAACTGCATCCAAAGCAAAGCCAATCGCTGCCTTAGCTTGGGCACTGTCGTGAATGCGGCCTAAGGCTTGGAGCGCCTGATCATTAAAACTTTGGATACCCAAAGATAAACGATTCACACCAGCCTGACCGTAGGCTTTGAATTTGTGAGCCTCGACCGTACCTGGGTTGGCTTCCAGGGTAATTTCTGCTGTAGGTAATAACGGCAAATAAGCCCGTACCATACTGAGCATATCCGCTATAGCGGCCCCGCTCAATAAGCTAGGCGTCCCCCCGCCAATAAATACCGAGACAATGGGCCTACCCCAAATTAAGGGCAACGCCTGCTCTAGATCTGCCTTTAAGGCTTCTAGGTACTGGGCTTCAGGCAGGACCTCGGGCGTTTGGTGGGAATTAAAGTCACAATAAGGGCATTTACGCACACACCACGGCACATGAATGTATAAAGCTAAGGGTGGTAGGCTATTGAGTAAACTGTTTTGTACTGTGCTGCCAGCACGAATGCGGACTTGGGGCTGTTCCATCATGAAGAGCGTAGAGCAACAAGTTGTTTAACTAAAAGGCTAAGAGCCTGAGCACGATGACTATAGGTATTTTTTTCTGCGGGGCTGAGTTCTGCCGCGCTTTTTTGTAGCTCAGGAATATAAAACAGGGGATCGTAGCCAAAACCATTTTGGCCACTGGCAGCTTGAGCAATCTCGCCCCACCAGACGCCTTCAGCGATTAAAGGCCTAGGGTCTTCGGGGCTATTGACATATACCAGCACCGACACAAAACAGGCTTTACGTTGGGTTTCATTAGCCAGTTTTTGCAATAAAAACGCGTTATTGGCCGCATCGCCTTTGCCGGCTTCGTGCATGGCAGCATAACGTGCTGAATAAATACCTGGCGCGCCGTTTAAAGCTAAAACACATAAACCAGAGTCATCAGCCACCGCGGGTAAACCTGTGCTAGCACTGGCGTGACGTGCCTTAGTTAACGCATTCTCTACAAAAGTCTGAAAGGGTTCATCGGCTTCAGATACGCCTAATTCACCTTGAGGAACCACCTCTAACTTTAAGGGTTCAAATAGGGCTTTAAATTCGGCCAATTTACCACTGTTATTGGAAGCTAAAACTATTTTTTGCATACGATTAATACTGAATTTTTTGATCAACAAGAATTTGCGTTTGAGCTTGCATCAACGCTTGGGCGCCTAGCTCAGCATAATCCAGTAATTGGTTGAGTTGCTCACGACTAAAAACTTGGCCTTCGGCGGTACCTTGAATCTCAATCATCTGGATGGTTTCATCATTTGAGCTAGAACCGGACAGGACGACATTGACATCCGCTCCACAACTAGAGTCTTCGACGTAGTCTAAGTCTAGGATGGCTTGACCCTGACTTAGCCCCACGGAAACGGCTGCCACTTGGTTTAATAAAACGCGTTGGTCCAGAGCAATTTGTTCCGTGCGTTTTAAATGGGCTACAGCCAACGCCGCGGCTAACCAGGCCCCCGTAATGCTGGCGCAACGTGTGCCCCCATCGGCTTGAATCACATCGCAATCGATTTGAATGGTTCTTTCACCCAGCGCCTCAAGATCAAAAGCCGCACGTAAACTACGACCGATTAAGCGTTGAATTTCTTGGGTGCGCCCACTTTGTTTGCCACGCACCGCCTCGCGATCAGAGCGAGTGTGAGTAGAACGAGGTAGCATGCTGTATTCAGCCGTTACCCAGCCTTTACCTTGGCCACGTAAAAAAGAAGGCACCTTGTCCAGCACACTGGCATTGCACAAAACATGGGTATCACCCATCTTAATTAAAACAGAACCTTCGGCGTATTTACTTAGGCCTAATTCAAATTGAACTGGACGTAGAGCGTCCACGGCACGCCCTTCAAAACGCTGCAATGTTGTCATCAAAATCCCCTAAAAGCTCTAGTGTACTACGAGCTATGCTCTAGCCTACAATAGATCCATTACGCTTTAAATTAAGGAAAATTATGATTCGTAGCATGACCGCATTTGCTAATGCCCGCACCGAGCTAGAGGCGGGTTCCATCACGATGGAACTCCGTAGTGTGAATAACCGTTATTTGGATTTACAACTCCGTTTGCCCGAAGAGCTGCGCTTTAGCGAAGCCGCTATCCGTGAAATACTCAGCCAGCGTCTACAGCGCGGTAAAGTCGAGTTACGCGTTAATTTTCAACGAGCCTTCAAAGCCAATGCTCAGCAAATTAGTCCTGATCTATTGCAGCAGATTGCTCAACAATTACAGAGCGCACGTGCCATTATTGCCGACATCCCAGCCCCGCGTTTTGGTGAGCTCATTTCTTTAAGCCAACAAGAACAAGGTTTAGATCATGACACCTGGCTGCCCGCTATACAGCAAAATCTTATCGCTGCTTTAGACGACCTAGAGCACTCCAAACAACGAGAAGGATCGCGTTTAGCGACAGCCATGTTGGCCACTGCCACAGAAATGGAACAGCTTGTTAACGAGGTGGAAACCCATCTGCCTGAGTTATTAGCAGAGCATCAAAATAAAATTACCCAACGTTTGACTGAAGCGCTTAGTGCTGTAAGCCCTGATGGCTTTGCTCAAATTAGTGGACCCGAGCTATCTACTCGTATAGCCCAAGAATCCTCACTCTTCTCTTTACGTATTGACGTCGCTGAGGAAATCACCCGTCTACGCTCACATTTGCAAGAGCTATCGGTGATTTTAGACGGCAAAAAAACCAACAAACCTCAAGGCAAAACACGTCAAGGCAGCGTAGGTAAACGTTTGGACTTTCTCTTTCAAGAAATGAACCGTGAAGCCAATACCTTGGGATCTAAAGCCGGCTCGATTGAAGTCACCAGAACCGCGATTGACTTGAAGCTGCTCATCGAACAGATGCGTGAGCAGGCGCAGAATATCGAATAATGTCTACGAGGCTCTACCGAGGTATATAAACCCTTTAAAATCAACCATCTTATAGGTTTTAGTTCTATCCAATTCAACTGGTACCCACCAGCATCAAGCAAAAAGTGGTGGGTATTTTGGTGAGTACATGGGTATAACCAAAAAATGAAGTGGTGGGTACATTTTTTGGGATGGTAGAGATGACTAAACTTACGAGTAAGTTGGTTGCAGCAAAGGTAAAAGGCAAGCCCGGTGATTTTGCTGGTGGCAAAGGGTTGTATTTGGTTGTGCCTGATCAGGGCGCGCTTATTGGGCACTGAGATTCATACGGTTGATGAGTTGTTTGCAGATTGGCATGAAGGAAATATCAAACGCTTAAAGCATCACCAGATCCCACAGCGGGTATACACACAAGACATCGCCCCTGTTATTGGGGAGATGCAACCATCCGATGTCACAGGTCGAGACATTAAGCAGATATTGCAAAACATTGTGGAAAGCAATAGGCCCACGATAGCAAATGATGCCCTGCTCTATTGCAAACAGCTGTTCAACCATGGCATCAAATTGGATCTTATTGTGCACAACCCTGCCGTTGCTTTTTCGGTTGATGATGCAGGCGGCGTGGAAAAAAGCAGAGACCGAGCGCTTAGCTTCAAAGAACTCACACAGGTTTTTAAAAAAATTAGACCTGATTGGCGAAAACAATACATTGCAGCATGATGATAATATTTATTAGTTTCTCTATTTGCAAACACCCATGGAACGCATTTACTCCTTTCCAAGTACAGCTAAACACTATCACTGCTTTATCCAAGACCAAGACATTAAGTGCCACCCTGACTATGTGGCAGCTAAAGCCGGTTGTGAGGAGGGTGCATTCCGCTTAGTGCATGATTTATCTTATGACTTTCTTTTGTCGCTAAAGGGGCTTTTTCCAAACGGTACGAATTATGTTTCACCTTATGCAAAAGAAGCTACAGGTGATAATGCCATTCCTCTTCTTTTGTCTCTAATGGCCGCTGACATTTTGAGTGGTTACAGTGAAATGGACATTGTGCAGTTGCAAAAGGTCTTTCATACAGGAGCAGACCCGATGGAGCGTCTTTTGCTGCGCCCCTCCTTTGAAGGAGGCGTAAACCAAGAAGCAGGCTATGTTCTGGTAGACGATGTTACTAGTATGGGTGGTACACTAGCAGAACTTGCAAATTACATTCGATTGAATGGTGGTAATGTGCTGGGCAGTATTGTCCTAGTGAATGCAGGCAGGAATAAAAGCTTTACCCCAGCCAAAAAACATCTTAAAACTCTAGAGGAGCGATTCCATGACCAAATTAGACAACAATTCGGCATCCACATCTCAGCCCTCACAGCAAACGAAGCCAACTACCTTGTTGGCTTTAGAACCTTTGACGAGGTCCGAAATCGATGCATTAAGGCAGAAAAAGAGACGCATCTCAGACTACTATCAAAAGGTATTAAGTAAGCAACTTTAATACTTGATCAGTTTTCAAAACTAAGAGATGGTTCTAGCCCCACGGTCTCTAACCTATTTAAAGCCAACGTTAGACTGGAACGATCAAAAATATTCAGCTTACGCTGTGCCCAGCGTTTACCAGCAGGCCACACTCCATGTCTAAAATCCAATACCTACGCACTAATTCAGTAATGAGTGCTCCGACAGGAGTTTGAGTCTCTTTAGGTTGACGTAGCAGGTTGCGCTGTTGGTGCAGCATTCGATTATGGGCTTGATCAGATCTTTTTTTGTAACTATGAGTGCCTTGATTGCGGATACAGCTTTAGTTGTATTGCAAGTTTGGATCAGCTAGATTTCACTTACTCACATAATGAAACGGCTAGGGTCGTATCACTCATCCTTAAGCTGTTGTTCCTGCCAAGCACCGTACGTTAAGGCTCTTCCATCCACGATCCAAGCGGTACGACCATTAGCACTGCGTCCTGCCACTACAGCTGCCGCTGCACTAGGACTAGAAAAAACCGTATCCACTGCAAAAGTACGCTGCCCTGATTCTGTTTTGATCAACGTTTCGCTGGCATAAAGTTGTTCGTAAAGACTTTCATAACCGCCAGCTGTACCTTCCCATCTCCCCCTAGCTGATGACCCAGCTAAAACCATAAACTGCCCTTCTATTTCTTTAGCTTGAGCCTTAATGCCTTTAGTTGGCATGGCAAAGGTAAATAAAGGAGACTCTGTGGTTCTGATGGTTATCTTATTTTGTTCGTTTACCTCGGTGACTGGACTGCGTAAGTAGTCAAAACTCAAAACAGGCAAAATAGTACGCAACTGTTCCATAAAAAATGCCATATCGGCCTGATCTGACTCTGGTAAGTTGACGTAGTCATGAGCGGTACCATTTTCTAATTTACATAAACCGCTTTGACTCACACTACGGATAAGCTGACTTTCTAAGTACTTAGCATGGGCTTTGGTTAAGTTTTGATCTTTGCTAGTAACTAGCCACACATGCTCCCAAAAGTCTTTACCGCCTGACTCCTGTGTTCGATTATGCTGCTTGAGTCTAGTGCTGACATCATCACTCTCACCGAGATACACCAAAGGCAGCGCTCCACCCTCAGGATCGCTACCCACTAAAAAATAGATACCGGTGCGTTTGCTTTCTGGACGCTGCACCAGTTCCGCTAATTTGGTTCTAGGGCCTGTTAGCACATGCCCTGTCCAATTCATAATTTCTGCGGTCATTAAACCTTTAGGTGAACCGTCTACTAAAAAAAGTCGAATGCTGCGCCCTTGTGACATCCTTGATTTCCTCCAAGTAAAGCCATAAGGTAACATAATATTTCAAGTGGATTGCTAGTGCTGGCTATGGCAGTCTAAACGATGGCTTCTAGGCTTATAGAATACCCGCTGCATAGTGTCTAACAGGTTCGCCTTTCTCCTCTTTTACTAAACACTTCAGAGCTTCTTTCAGGTTAGCTCGCTGTACAGGTGTGCAAGCTCACGTCAGGGCTGCCTTGATTTTTTCAGGTGTAATAGGAAGTTCGTAAAAACGTTTGCCTACAGCATGCGTAACGGCATTGCTGATGGCAGCGACTATGGGGATCATTCCTAATTCAGCCATACCTTTGGGCGGTGAGGTTTCGGATAACGGGGGCAAGTAGTCCGCCGTTTGCGTCCACACGGCCACATCTTTAGCACGAGGAAGTATATAGCGGTTGAAGTTCCATGTGCCGTCCCCCGGGCCATCCTCATACAGTGGCAACTCTTCCATCAGGGCATGCCCTATACCCATCGCAGCGCCACCTTGCAACTGACCTGAAACCAGTTCTGGAACAATCATTGTGCCAGGATCCATTAACGAGTGATGGCTCATGATTTCAACCTGTCCAGTGAAGGT
>CANROS010000075.1 GCA_947632305.1 uncultured Paenalcaligenes sp.
GCAAAAATCTATATTTACCAAATGGTTAAATATTTAGAAATTGTGGCTGGCATTATGATTCTAAGCAATCGTTTTACTTTGCTTGGTTTAATCATTGAAATGCCGACCACGATTAATATTTTCTGGTTAAATACCTTTATTGTAGCCACGCCAAGGCAGCTATTTACCGGTCCTCATGAATTAATCATGAATGGATTTTTATTATTGGCGTATAGCGGTTGGATGTATGCTGCGCTTAAACCCAAGCTTGAACCTTTATGGTTATGGGATGGTAACAAAGCCTACCAAGAGCCTATTGGAAAAAAAATAATTTAGGACATCAACCATGAGTAAAAACACAGTCATAGCCATTCTTGTCTGCGCGCTAATTACCTTTGCTGCTTTTGTCGGGTCTACGGGGCTTTTTTATTCTGATTTTAGACCCCTACGCAATCGTGATTTATTTGCTTATGTGGGCGCTTGGATCTGGCTAGCCTATATGATTTTTTCGGCCAAAAAATCGGCCAAAAACAAAAATCAGTCATAATTAGCCTTCAACAGTTTTTAACCATCTTCCCCGGCAGTAGGCTCTCATGCAGACACTAGCTGTCGGGGAAAATACGATACCGCTCTACATTCTAGGGATGCGCCAGCCCGCCCCCACTTGCATCCGACTTAGCATGCGCATGATACACCACCATTTCTTTGGCATGCTGCAACTCCCCTACCAAAGCATGCACTAAACGTACTTCTGTCGAATCCGGCTGGTCTGTTAGATCGGTTACCCCCGTTATGTCTTTTTCCACCGTCCCAGACTCAATCCAATCCGCTAATTGTTGCAGTGCTTTTAACTCTTGAGCACTGATTTGCGCGGATTGATTAATGGAATAAGCCGTGATCAGGTTTGCCACTCTGGAAGCGCTGGAAATCAAAGGAAACCACGCTAAAGCTTCTTGGCTGGCTGGTGGCGGATCAGATAACTGTTTTTGTAAATTACTACGGAAATTAGCGATCTGCCCATACACCGCGTAACGCATTTTATGTATTTGAACCGTACGGTTAGGATCCTCTGCCTTCGTCAGAGTCGCCTTTAAATACAAGGCCAAGTTTTGCCGAATCTCATGAAAAGCATGGCTAAATTTCATATGATTGGTTTTTGGCCAAAGTAAATAACCAAAAATCAAGGCAATAACCCCGCCCAGCAAGGTGTCTTCAAAGCGCAAGATGGCGTAGTTAATTCCCGCTCTTTCAGGGCTTATATAATCAATCAGTATGAGAACCAAAGGCGTGATAACGAGTGACATGAGCGCATAGGAGCGTTGACCCGCCCAAGGCATCACACACGCCAAGGCCACAATAATCAAAATAAACAACGGCCCAGGCACCACATAATGCAAGACGGCGCCGCCTATAATCACCCCACAACTCGTGCCTAGGCTACGTAAAACACTACGTGAAAATACCGAGCCCAAATCAGGCTTCATCACTAAAATAACCGTCATGGGAATCCAGTACCAATGGCTGGCTTGGTCTACCCAGCGTAACGAGTAGGCTAAAAGCATACATAAAGCCAAAGCAGAAGCAGATAACAAGACCTCTTTACCCGGGTTTAATTCACCCAACAGCACTGACCACGACTTTGTTTTTTGCTTGGTATCAAGCACTACCTCGTTCTTGAACAACGAGTATTGATTTTGCCAAAGGGTCTGCACCAAGGCCTCTAGCTTTTGTCGCATTACCTGCGACTCAAGCCCCTGCAGCTCGGGCTGTTGTTTTTGTTGGGCGGTATAAGCAGCAATGATTTGTTCCAATAACTGGGCAACCTGCTTAAAATCAGAGGGTTTATCCAGACTTTCCAGCGCTGCAAAAACCCCATCTAAACGCTGTATTAGCACCGCTATGTATTCTGAGTTGACGTTTCTACTGGGCGCTAGAGAACGTGTATAAAGCATAAAACTATAGAGGTTATTAAGGCTAGTAGAAAACCCTGCCTCGCCCTGCCCTGTAGATTGACCTTGGGCCCGGTGATCAGCCAGTGCCTGCAAAGCGCATAAAGTTTGCTCAACGGCTTGTTTTTCGGGGCGATGACGTAATAGCTTGGCTTCAATACCGAGCAACACGGCATAGAATACCGCCCCGCCTAAAGCCAATAACATAGGTTGCCAATAATGACTAATAAAAGAGTTGCCTAGCGTAACGGTGCCCATCATCAACATCTGCATGGTCCCAATAGACAAAGCCGAGTTATAACTACTTAAAACAGCCGAAGCAAAAGCCAAGGTGGTCATAAATAGCGTGACCACCTCCCAAGGAAGTGCGCTTAAATAACCCAATAACAACCCCGCCAAAGCCAGTGGGGTCGTGATTAACAAACGATGAAAAAGTACCGGATAGGGATTATCGCGCTCGCCTGATATTTGCAATAAAAATCCCATCGCCACCCATAGAAAAAGGTCTAGCTGATGTGTGGCAGTCCCAATAATTAAAGGCAAACCAATGCCAATCATGGCCCTGACAGAACGAGGCCAATTCCATTTAGCAGGCTGCAAACGAGTTAACTGTCGGATCCAATTAACGGGGTGGGCATAAGAAGCTGGCTGTGGATTAAGAGACATGTATTTTTCCATTTACCAATTGGTTTTAGACCAGAACAACCCCTAATAGGACTAAGCCTGATTAAGGACTAACACAATCGATTTGCTGGGTTTTGTTAGCGGCTAACCACCACAGCCACGGCAAAAACAACCAAAGCAGGGAGCAGCAAATCCAGCTGAGCATCAAAAGACCAACGCCAAATATCCAAAGCTTCGTAGCCTATTAGCTGACTAGGGTCACCTATTTTATATTCACGCTGCGCATGCTCACGCCCCAAGAACAAAGCCGTCACAAAAAAAGCACCAAACCAGGCGCCGTAAGGCCGCTTTAATGCATAAAACACACCTATAAACATACTTTGTATCATCAAGGCGATGACTACATGTTCTAAGTGAGTCATGTTCATTAATCAGCCTCCTATTCGTAAAAGCGCTAATCTGTCACGCTTCAACCCTGTTCATCGAAGACACACTACTTAAAAATCATCCACACCAATAGTACCAGTATCAGTAACCAATACCATTTCACATACCACTTTGTGGGCCTAGACAAAGACGGCTCGTCGCTGGCTTCTGGCTCTGCGTGCGCTGGCTGGGCAGGCCTTGCAGGGGCGCTAGGTGGCTCGTAATGCCTAGACGTTTGATTTGCCGCCCGAGGGGCGGCATGGGGTGTGGCCTCATAATTTTCAATAAAGCGCCCAATATTTTCTAGTTGTAGTGCTAAATGTGCGCCCGCATCCGCTGGCACCGAAGCGGAATAATCCGCAATTAAATCCAATTGTGTCCGATTCGCACTATGGCCTAAACCCACAATACGATAGGCCTGGCATTTTCCTAAGGCAGCCACCACACTAGGCGTATTAAAAACCTCAAAATCAGAGTCCGCGCCCCCGCCTCGAATCAAAACCACCACATCGGCTTGGCTAGTGGCAATGGCAGCGGTGATTTGTTCAGCCGAACTCATGCGCACGGGTACACGTTGAATCGTGCAGTACTGAATTTCACGCCCTAATGAACGTAAAAAATCCTCATCCACCTTAGCAGAGCTGGCTGAGGAATACACCAAATCCACCTGCAAAGAAGACTGCATGGGGAACACATTACGTGTGGGACGCAACTGCTGCACTGACTGTAACTCAGCACGTTGCGCTTGGCGTTGAGTACGCTGCGCTTGGTTTTCCGCTAAGCGTATTGCCACCAACTCCATTTGCAACTGGAGCTGACTATTAAAAAAACTGAGAGTGGGATAGCCCACAATTTCCACGTAATCCCCATCCGTATAGGGTTCGAGCAACTCATGCTTAGCATTCAGCGTTAAACTGCCATCCGACACCAATTTCACGCCAAACACCTTGGACCAGCGCGCTTGTGCCGCGGCTTGCTTACGCGCAGAGACATGATCCAATATCCCTCGGGTAGTAAATAAAAACCCTGTGTCTTTCCAGCCGGTTAAATCCCTGTGCAATGACTCAACCACTAAGCGCTCAATTTCTCTAATTTCCAACTCAGGAATAAAACGACTCACACATCCACCACTAACACAAAACAATCAAGGGCTAAACCATACCATGCCACTCTATTGTGCACAGTTTTTTGTAGGGATTTTGACAATTCATCACAAGGGAGATTAAAATTTTAGGTGCAGGCAGAAACCGCAGCTCTGCTGGGAATATGCCCATTTTTTATGAATGACCTTGACCGGGGCGGGCCGGCTCTTCCTATCAAGAGCCCCTTCTTTGGCTCAATGGAGTTTACGTTGATTACCTTAAGTCCATTCAAACGTCGTTTGGTCTATGTGGCGGTGTTTGAAGTTTTAGCTGTAATTTTTTCTACTGCTATTTTAATGGGCCTCAGCGGCAGTGATGCTCAAAACTCGCTACCCGTAGCGGTGATGGTGTCAGTCGCTGCTGTTATCTGGAACTACCTCTACAACATGGCCTTTGAGTCATGGGAACGCCGTAATCAGGTCATGGACCGCACGGTGCTGGTACGCTGCTTTCATGCTATAGGGTTTGAAGGCGGGTTAATTTTAATTTGTTTACCCATTTATATGCTGTGGTATAGCGTAGGCGTTTGGGAAGCCTTTGTGATGGAGTCCATTTTATTGGCCTTCTTCTTGATCTACACCTTTCTATTTACCTTAGGTTTTGACAAGATTTTCACCTTACCTCATCACGCTATAAACACCCCCTCCAAAGCTTAATCTCAGCGCTAAAACCCGGGTTTGACCCGGGTTTTTTATTTGCTCACAAAAACACCTCGGCTTTCACCCACAGCAGCAAGCTCCTGTTTTTTATGATTTTTTCTGATTTTTTCTAAAAAAAGGCAAATATAGAAAAAAGCACTCCCCGCTTAATTTTTTAAATAATTTACCTATTTTCATTTCTTTGACATAATTGCATGCTTTAATGTAATCGATTACATTTATGAGCATTCATTAAGTACTAGAGATTATGAATATACAAAAGGTCGCCCAAGAGGCCGGCGTCTCTGTAGCCACAGTTTCGCGCACCTTCAACTTTCCAGATAAAGTCTCTGCTGCCACCCGCAGTAAAGTCGAGGCCGCTGCTGCACGTCTGCAATATGTTCCTAATGCCAGCGCTCGCAATCTTCGCACCCAAAATACAAAAACCATCGGGGTGTTACTACCTACCTTTGCCAACCCTGTTTTTACGGAGTGCCTACAAGGCATTGCCGAAACAGCAGCAGAACGTGGCTTTTCGATTATGCCTTTCACCACGGCCTACACACTAGAGCAAGAGCTAGAGTCCGTGAAAAAGCTCCTCAATTTTGGCGTGGAGGGCATGATTTTAGTGGTATCCAACCCAAAAAACTCCTTGGCGTTGAAATTACTTCGCGAGACACAAACCCCCTATGTGCTGGCCTATAACTGGGATCCTCAGCACCCCTGTGTTTCGGTGAATAACCCACAAGCTTTTGTAGAAATCGTCACGTATCTAGCCCAGCTCGGTCATCAACGTATTGCCATGGTCAGTGGCCAACGGCACGCCTCTGACCGAGCGCAGCAACGTTATGAGGGCTTTGTGCAAGGGATAGCACAAGCACAACTGCCCTTACTTCCACTCATCGAAGTCCCATTTATTGATAATGCGGTCGAAGCCATCGCCCAAGCACTCCAAAAAGACTGCACAGCCACGGCTTTAGTCTGCTCCAACGACATACTGGCCATCAGGGCCATCCGCGCCGCCCATTTATGTGGCTACCAAATTCCACTAGATATGAGCGTAACGGGGTTTGACGGTGTGCGTTTAGGTCAAGACTTAACCCCTAGTCTTACCACTGTCGCCCAACCTAATGCCGATATAGGACGCCACAGCTTAGAGCTCTTAATCCAGCACCTAAGACAACAGACCCCGTTACATCCAGACTCTAGCCTTTTATTACCCCATACGCTGCATCCGGCTGAGTCCAGTGCAGCCCCTTCTTTACACTCCACAATCTAATATTTTTTTACAGGAATGACCATGGCCTCCTTATTGAAGCGTCTTGCCTACACGAGCCTCATTGGTTTAAGTTTAGGCGTAAGTAGCCTACAAGCTGAAACCGCTATTTGTTATAACTGCCCCACCGAATGGGCTGATTGGGGCACCCAACTCCGAGCGATTGAGCACCACACAGGCGTGAGAATTCCCGCCGACAATAAAAACTCCGGTCAATCGTTAGCCCAGCTAGTTGCCGAAAAAGCCAAACCTGTCGCTGATGTAGTGTATCTAGGGGTCAGCTTTGCAGTTCAAGCCGACAAAGAAGAGGTTCTGGACTCGTATATGCCCGCTGGCTGGGACCAAATCCCCGCTGATCTCAAAGATCCGCATGGCAAATGGTTTGCCATTCACTCAGGGACCATGGGTTTTATGGTGAATGTGGACGCTCTAGATGGCGCCCCTGTGCCCCGCTCTTGGGCTGATCTGCTTAAGCCCGAATACAAAGGCTTGATTGGTTACCTAGACCCCACCTCCGCTTTTGTGGGTTATGTGGCAGCCGTTGCCGCCAACACAGCGCTGGGCGGCACCTTGGATGACTTCAGCCCTGCTTACGAATACTTCCAAGCGTTGCAAGACAACGATCCCATCGTCCCTAAACAAACGTCTTACGCACGCGTTCTCTCCGGTGAAATTGCGATCTTGCTGGATTACGACTTTAATGCCTACCGTGCCAAATACAAAGATCAAGCAAATGTAGAGTTTGTTATTCCCGAAGAAGGTACCGTTATGGTGCCGTATGTCATTAGCCTAGTTAAAGATGCGCCTCAAGCAGAGAACGGCAAAAAAGCACTCGATTTTGTCTTATCTGATGCAGGTCAAGAAATCTGGGCTCGTGCTTTTCTACGCCCCGTGCGTGCTAGCGCTATGCCCGACGACATCAAAGCCCTATTTATTGATGAAAGCGAATACAACCGTGCGATTGCTATCGATTACGGCAAGATGGCGGATGTACAACGCTCCTTCTCCGATGAGTACCTAAAAGAAGTCCGTTAATTACTCTGTTATGTCCAATCGCGCGTTTAATCAAAGTCAACGCACCATCTTATTAGCCTGTCTGGCTCCAGCGACTGCTTTTTTCCTAGCATTTTGGTTGCTGCCCATGACTCGGCTTATAGCTCTCCCAGCTCAACAGGGTTGGGAGACCTATTTTGTGGTTCTGACACATTCCCGCTATCTCAGTAGCCTAATTAATACTCTGGTTCTGTCTTTGGTGGTCACCGCCCTTACTTTGGTCTTGGGCGCAACCGTAGGTATTTATTTAGCCCGCACCCACTTTAGAGGTAAGTCGCTGCTCTTATCCTTGCTAACGATGCCACTTTCCTTTCCCGGTGTGATCGTGGGTTTTTTTGTTATTTTGCTAGGAGGGCGTCAAGGCCCGGTGGCTGAAATTTTCCAACAATTAGGGATGGGTCGTATTACCTTTGCCTATGGCATCATCGGATTATTTTTGGCCTATTTATACTTCTCTTTGCCACGTGCCATCGCAAACTATACAGCGGCGGCAGAGGCCATGGATACCGCTCTTGAAGAGGCAGCCCGCACCTTAAATGCCTCTCGCTGGCATATAGTGCGTGACGTCTGGATCCCACAGTTATCCCCCACCACCGTTGCCAGTGGTGCCGTGATTTTTGCCACTTCCATGGGTGCTTTTGGCACCGCTTTCACTCTATCTAGCAAAATTGAAGTGCTCCCCATTTCCATTTACAACGAGTTCACCAATTACGCTAACTTCGCTCTGGCGGCCTCTCTTTCTATTGTTCTAGGTCTGATTACGTGGTTAGTGCTTTTTATCGCTCGCGTGATGACTGAGAAAAAGTAGCGATAATCATGAAAAAAACACATTCATCTCCATGGCTCAAGCTGATTACCTGCTTGGTATGTCTGTTTATGATCGGCCCGCTTTTCCTCTCTGTCTATGCTGGGCTAGTCAATAACTATGGCGTGGGCTGGAAAAGTGGCTTTACCACACGCTGGCTTCAAGAGGTCTGGGCCATTTATGGCAATACCGTGGGTTGGTCCATTGCAATTGCCTTGGCCTGCGTGATCAGCACTTTGTTGATCGGCGTCCCCTGTGCCTACGCATTGGCACGCCACCCCTCTAAATGGGCGCGGGCCTTCGAGGAATTAATCACTCTGCCTGTCGCCGTGCCCGGCTTAGCCTCTGCGTTAGCTTTAATTTTAGCCTACGGGCAAATCAGTGCTTTCAGACAAAGCTTCTTGTTTATCTTAGTCGGACACATTATTTTCACCTTGCCCTTTATGGTACGTGCGGTCTCCTCTGCACTACAAAAAGAAGAGCTCTACGCCATAGAAGAAGCGGCCCGCACCTTAGGCGCTTCCTTTACGCGTCGTTTTGTGGGCGTCATTATTCCAGCCGTTTTTCCCGCTATTGTGGCTGGCTCCATGATGGTGTTTACCTTATCCATAGGTGAATTTAATCTCACGTGGATGCTGCATACCCCCCTGACTCGTACTTTACCTGTTGGCTTAGCCGATAGTTACGCCTCCATGCGGGTAGAAGTTGGCTCCGCTTACACCTTAGTCTTTTTTATGGTGATTTTGCCGGTGCTCTTACTCATGCAAGCCCTAGCAAACTATGCGCAAAAGCAATATGGAAACTAATTCAAAATCATGATGCAACTTGATCGAATCAGCGTTGATATTATCAATAGCGCTAAAACCTATCCCGACGGCACTCAAGGTTTAAAACCAACCAATTTATATATTGAACCGGGTGAAGTGCTGGCTTTGCTCGGCCCCTCAGGCTGCGGTAAAACCACTTTATTACGCATGATCGCGGGTTTGGAAAGTGCCGATGCCGGTAGTCAAATTCTCTTTGGTGACCAAGACGTCACCCATAAACCGGTAGAAAAACGCCATGTGGGGATGGTGTTTCAAAGCTACGCTCTTTTTCCTCAAATGAGCGTACAAGCCAACATTGGTTATGGCCTAAGTATTCGCGGCGTAGCAGCGGCTGAACGCAAACAGCGCGTAGGAGAACTGATTGATTTAGTTCACCTAAATGGCTTAGAACACAAACGCCCCTCAGAACTGTCTGGCGGCCAACGTCAACGAGTGGCCTTGGCACGGGCAGTGGCCGTACGCCCTCGGGTTTTGTTGCTAGATGAGCCCTTAGCGGCTTTGGATGCCAAACTCAAGGAAACCTTGCGTGATGAGCTCGCCGACTTACTACGTCAGCTAGGGATTACTGCTATTCATGTGACTCACGACCAACAAGAGGCCCTAGCCATTGCCGATCGGCTTGCTGTCATGCACGCCGGCCGTATTATGCAAGTGGGTCGTGGCGAAGACCTCTATCGTGATCCCAAACATACTTTTGTTGCCGAGTTTTTAGGTCGCGTGAACCGCATTCATCGCAGCCCTGAGGCCAAAGCGCGTAAAACCATCGAGCTAGGTGCCTTTGCTCTGCCTTGCCCAGAGGGCTTGCTAGACAGCAACACCTTATTTGTTCGTCCCGAAGACATTCACTTAGTCCCTCCTACTGCAGATGTGGCCACTGCAAAAGTCATTCACCGCACCTTTTTAGGCGAGCGCATTGAACTCAAATTACAGCTCAGTCCAGAGCTGACCTTAATGGCTGAAGCGCATAATCACTGCTCTTACCAAGTGGGTGACACCGTAGGCTTATCTATTCCCTCTACTCGCTTATTGAACCCTGAAGCAGAATGAATCAAACCTTGTTAGTCCAAATTAGCGATCTTCATATTCGTGAGCCCGGGCGGTTAGCCTACGGCCGTATTAATACCGCACCGTATTTAGAAAAAGCCGTTGCAGCCATTAACCGTCTACCTCAAAAACCCGATGCGATTGTGATCACCGGTGACCTCACTGACTTTGGCCGCCTGGCCGAATACGATCATTTACGGGAACTATTGGCTCCGTTAACCGTCCCAGTCTATATGTTGCCAGGCAACCATGACGAACGAAACGTCCTCACCCAAAGCTTCCCACAACAAAACTACTTAAGAAGCACCTTGGCCAGCCGTTATACCCAATACGTCGTCCCCGTGGGGCCGCTACGCTTGATTGCCCTAGACACCAGCATCATTGGACAAAGCAGCGGCAAGCTTTGTGAGGAGCGTTTAGCATGGCTAGAACAAGCCTTGATAGACAACGCAGCACACCCTGTGGTTATTGCCATGCACCATCCGCCCTTTAAAACCTTGATTGGCCATATGGACAAAATTGGCCTCTTGGAAGGCAGTGACGAACTGGAGCAATTGCTGCGTCGGTTTAGCAACATTGAACGAGTGATTTGCGGTCACTTACACCGCCCCATTTCCACTCGTTTTGGCGGTACCATCGCCTCGACTTGCCCCGCCCCTGCCCATCAGGTTTGTTTAGACCTGAGCGCAGACGCCGAATCCGCTTGGTGCTTAGAGCCGCCGGCTATGGAAATTCATGCTTGGGATCATCAGGCACAACGTTTGGTCTCCCATTTAACCGTTATTGATGATTTTGAAGGCCCTTACCCCTTTCACGAAGGCGGCAAACTCATAGACTAATAACACCACATAATAATCTACCCCACGCCATCTACGCGCAGTTTAAGCAAAATGGCTTTTAACCGTCTACTCAGACGGTTTTTTTCTATTCACTGATATAATAAATGGTTTGTTATCTTCGTTTAGAACAGGTTTTTTTATGAGCGCTACGCCCCACCCTTTTTATGCTGAAGCATTAACCGAATTAGCAAGCGCACGCGACTTGCTGCGTTGGGCGTTAAGCCAATTTCACCGCCATGAGCTCAGTTTTGGCCACGGCAGTGACAACCCTTCGGACGAAGCTATCTACTTACTCCTGCATACTCTGCACCTGCCTTTAGAGACCATAGACCCATTTTTAGATGCCAAGCTGACTCATAGCGA
>CANROS010000076.1 GCA_947632305.1 uncultured Paenalcaligenes sp.
ACATACTGCATAATGCCGCCATGACGGTAATACTCTGCCTCAGAAGGCGTGTCTATACGTAAAATAGCGTCAAACGTAATAGTGCCCGCTTGCACTCGCACCGTTTTAGGAATTTGTCCGTTATTTAAGGCAGTAATCCCAGTGATTGTAAAAGTTTCATCCCCTAATAAGCCTAAGCTTTTGGCGTTCTGGCCTTTGGGGAACTGCAAAGGTAAAACACCCATCCCCAATAAATTAGAACGGTGAATGCGTTCATAGGACTCGGCTATCACGGCACGTACCCCTAAAAGCACCGTCCCTTTGGCAGCCCAATCTCGGGAGGAACCTGAGCCGTATTCTGTACCAGCTAAAATGACCAAAGGCGTACCAGCCGCTAGGTAGTTTCTGGAGGCATCATAAATGGTGGCAATAGGTGCTCCTTCGTGAGTGAAGTCGCGGGTATAGCCCCCTTCGGTACCTGGAGCCAATTGATTACGTAAGCGTACGTTGGCAAACGTACCGCGGATCATCACCTCGTGATTACCACGACGTGAACCATACGAGTTAAAATCACGCGGTGCTATGCCATGCTCTTTTAAGTACATAGCAGCCGGCGTCATATCCACAATAGCGCCTGCAGGACTAATGTGATCGGTAGTGACTGAATCCCCTAGTTTTGCCAGCACACGCGCGCCATGTATGTCTGTCACGGGTGCAGGTTGAGCAGGCATCTGCTCAAAATAAGGAGGATGACGCACATAGGTAGACTGCGGATCCCACTCAAACTGCTTACTTTGCGGCGTAGAGAGATTTTGCCAACGCTCATCCCCCGCAAAAACGTCTTTGTAACCCGCACTGTACATGTCCTGAACGATGACCTCGTCAATCACTGCTTGGATCTCAGAGGCGGTAGGCCAGATATCTTTTAAGTACACATCATGACCTTGTTGGTCTTGGCCAAGCACCGCTTTTTGCAAATCAATATTCATGGTGCCAGCCAACGCGTAGGCCACGACCAAAGGCGGTGACATCAGGTAATTCATTTTCACCTGAGGATGAATCCGCCCCTCAAAGTTACGGTTACCAGAAAGCACCGACACCACGGTTAAATCATTTTGATCTACGGCCGCAGCGACTTCGGGGATCAGCGGCCCGGAGTTACCAATACATGTAGTACAACCATAGCCCACCAAATTAAAGCCTAATGCATCCAAATACGGCGTTAACCCAGAGCGCTGGTAATAATCCGTGACGACACGAGAGCCTGGCGCCAAACTGGTTTTCACCCAAGGTTTACGGGTTAAACCTTTTTCATGGGCTTTTTTGGCAACCAAAGCGGCTGCAATCATCACGCTAGGGTTTGATGTATTAGTACAAGAAGTAATGGCCGCAATCACAATTGAGCCATCTTCCAGCTGGTAGCTGGAGCCGTCTGCCTGTGAAACCATCACCCCATGCTCTGCCTTTTTAGGCTGTTCAAGCGAGGGTGCATCCGATGCCGGGAACGACTCTTTAGACGCCTCATCTACCCCACTGCCGTCTTTATCCCCTTGCAAACTAGCTAATTCTTTTTTAAACGCCGACTGCGCTGATGTTAAAGGCACGCGGTCTTGAGGACGCTTGGGCCCTGCAATAGAAGGCACAATGGTAGATAAATCCAGCTCTAGGTATTCTGAGTAAACGGGCTCGTGATCGGGGTCGTGCCACAAGCCTTGGGCTTTGGCATACGCCTCGACCAAAGCCACTTGTTCTTCGCTACGCCCTGTTAAGCGCATGTATTTGAGTGCTTCGGCATCAATGGGAAACATGGATACCGTGGAACCGTATTCAGGACTCATATTGCCAATGGTGGCGCGGTTCGCTAACGGCACAGCCCCAACACCTGGACCATAAAACTCAACAAACTTACCCACCACCCCGTGTTTACGCAACATTTCTGTGATGGTCAGCACCAAATCCGTAGCCGTAACGCCTTCGGGTAAATTGCCAGTCAGCTTAAACCCCACCACCCGTGGGATCAACATAGAAATAGGCTGCCCCAACATGGCGGCCTCGGCCTCGATGCCACCCACGCCCCACGCCACCACACCTAAGCCATTTACCATCGGCGTGTGCGAATCAGTCCCTACACAGGTGTCAGGATAAGCCTGCACCACCCCGTCTACCTCGTTGGTAAAGACCACTCGTGATAGATGCTCTAAGTTAACTTGGTGCACAATCCCTGTTCCTGGGGGCACCACTTTGAAATTGTCAAACGCGTCTTGGCCCCAACGCAAAAACTGGTAGCGCTCTAAGTTACGCTGATACTCTATTTCCACATTACGCTGAAAGGACTGATTATGAGCAAAGTCATCCACAATCACGGAGTGATCAATCACTAACTCTACGGGCACTAAGGGGTTAATACGCTGAGGGTCACCACCCAAATTAGCCATGGCTTCACGCATCGCCGCCAAATCCACTACTGCCGGCACACCAGTGAAATCCTGCAACACCACCCGAGCGGGGCTAAAGGAAATTTCATAATTAGGTTCGGCTTGAGGATCCCAACTGGCTAAGAAACGAATATGGTCGGCCGTCACGTTGACCCCATCTTCGGTGCGCAAAAGATTTTCTAAGAGAATTTTAAGACCATACGGTAAACGATGAACGTCTAGGCCGTGATCTTGCAGAGCGGAGAGTTGAAAGACATGGTAGTTTTTGTTGCCTACCGATAAAGACTGACTGGCTTTGAAGCTATTTGGATGTGACATACAAGACCTCCTTAAGCAAAATACATAAGCTGGCCTCGACTTGCATGCCCACCACACTAGCAACTAGGCGAGGCTACAGCTGATTGAGTCATTTACTTATCATACACTGATTAAAAAAAGCGACCACTTCCGGTCGCTTTTTAATTCAATTTTGACTACGTTTTACTGCCTTTAATATTTTCCAAAAACAAACGTAAACTTTGTCGAACCACCCCAAAATGTTCTTCACTTAATTCTTCAAGCATTTGCTTTTCTATAGCCCGCACGCGGCTATCCCCCTCGGCTAAAAGCGTGCGCCCTGCAGCGCTTAATGCAAGTTGCACCACTCGGTTATCCACACCATCGGGTTCCCGTATGATCCACCCTTTTAGCTCCATGGACAACACCATTTCATGGGCGCTTTGTGGGGAAATCATAGCCAATTCAGCTAGACGCGCATTGCTCATGGATTGATGAGATGCCAAAAAGGATAAAGCCGTGTACTGACTTACGGTTAAACCCAAGTCTTTAAGCTGCTCTCGCATTAAGCGTTTAAGTACATGGTCAATGCGACCAATTAAATAAGCAATACCAACAGGCTTGGTTTCATGTTCCGTTTTGCTGGCTGCGGGTTCTATCAATGTGCTCATAATTATCCTCATGAGCTCTAAGAGAACCCATCTTGAAGAGAGTTAAATTAATGCCCAATCCAAATGGGCTTGCTCTACGGCCTCACCACCAGACTGAACCACCTGAGCCAATGCAAGTATGTTAGGTAATTCATGAGTTGCATAAAACTGCCACAACTGCTGTATACCTTGGCTATAGCCAGCACCTTCGACGGCTTGGGCTTGAGGCTCTGTGGCAAAAACTGCTAATTGAGCCAACTGCCAGCCACCACTTAGGGTGCCCAGCAACTCGATCAAAGGTACCGATACGGCAAATAACGCATAGTGTGAGTCCGTGGACCCCACCAAAGCTTGCACCGCCACGCGTGCGGCTGTAACAGCTTGCTGCAATACATCGGCGGTAGCCTCTAAGCCAGCGGTGCTTTCTAACGCTCTGGCCGTTATTTCGATCCGTAGCAATAAACGCTCTACACTTTGGCCTTGATCACGTAACAGTTTACGTCCTAACAGGTCTTTGGCCTGAATACCCGTGGTGCCTTCAAAAATAGGGAGGATACGGGCGTCACGCATGACTTGAGCAATGCCGGTTTCTTCTATGTAACCCATCCCACCAAAGACTTGCACGGCCAGACTACTATTATAAGATGCCTTTTCCGTACACCAACCTTTAGCTATGGGTAAAAGCACTTGCACCAAATCCAATAACGCCTCACGCTCTGTTTCGTCCGTCAGATGCTCAGCTTGATCAACAAAAAAGCCCAAGCTATAACATAGTGCTCGCATCGCCACGGTAGAAGAGCGTAATTCCAGCAACATCCGTTTCACATCCGGATGATAGGCAATGGGTAAAACCGTGTCTGCAGGATGGTCTACCACTGCCCCCTGCACCCGCTCTTTAGCAAACTGTTTGGCTAGCTGATAGGCTTTTTCAGAGACTCCTACGGCTTGTAAAGCCACCGCCTGACGGGCCTCGTTCATCATGACAAACATTTGCGCCAAGCCCTGATGCGGCGCACCCACTAAATAAGCGGTCGCCCCCTGGGTATCGCCATACACCAAGGTACAAGTGGGGCTACCACGAATACCTAATTTATCCTCTAAAGACACGCAGTTAATGTCGTTTTTAGCCCCCAGCTGCCCGGCTTCATCCAGCACATATTTAGGTGCTAAAAATAATGACAACCCCCGGTGGCCTGCGGGCGCATTCGGTAATCGAGCCAACACCAAATGCACAATATTGGGGGCCAACTCATGCTCCCCAAAAGAAATATAAATTTTTTGGCCAAAAAGTCGATATGACCCATCCGCTTGGGGCTCGGCCCGCATGGTAGTCGCTGCCAGATCTGATCCTGCCTGAGGCTCCGTCAAGTCCATGGTGGCAGCCCACTCGCCAGACACAATTTTTTCTAGCCAAGGCTGTTGCCACTGCGGGTCAGCCGTCGCAATTAAGGCTTCAGCCTGCGCCACATTCAACTGTGGCAGCATCGCAAAAGCCAAGTTGGTGCTGTACCACATTTCCCATACGGCCCGCGCAAAACTACGTGGTAGTCCTTGGCCGCCGTGTTCTTCTGGCAAAGCCAAACCAATCCACCCACTTTCTATAAACTGCTGATAGAGCTCTTGCCACTCGGGGGCAGTGTGGACCTGTCCCGCCTGTAGCTCAGCACCAAACACATCTGCCGTACGGTTACTAGGTTGCATTAACCCCTGTGCAAAACGATCTGCTTCCACCACAATGGCATCAAAAAGCTCTAAATCAAATAATTCAGCCAAAGGCGTCGCTTGGGCCATCGCTTGTTGCTTGAGATAACGGGCAATAAAACGCATATCTTGCAAAGGTGCTTGGTACATAGGCATAACTAATTCACCCTTATTCTACTAATTGAAAAGCGCCATTTTTTACCTGCACCAAATAGCGCGCTCGCTCATCATGACCAAAGTGATCGGTAGGACTCATGTTAAAGACGCCATGTACGCCTTTGACCTCAGTGGACTCTTCGAGTGCATCGCGCAAGGCCACGCGGAACGCTTCTGTACCCGGCTCGCCTGCTTGTTTGGCTTTGGGTACCGCTTGCTCTAATAAAGCCCACGCGTCATACACGTGGCCAGCAAACGTAGAAATACTATCGGCACCAAACTCAGCGGTGTATAGCTCGATAAACTCATTAGAGGCCTGTTTAGTGGCGGCATCATCTGGCAACAAATGATTGATTAACAAAGGGCCAATCACAAAAATACCGTCTTCCACGGCCTTGCCACCGGCTTTAAGAAACTCTGCCCCCGCCGCGCCGTGCGTTTGATAGATCTGCCCCTTAAAACCACGCTCACTCAAGGCAATATGAGGCAAAGCCGCTGGTGTACCTGAAGCCAAAATTAGCACCGCATCTGGCCTAGAAGAAATTAGCTTCACGACTTGAGAGTTCACCGAGGTATCGCTGCGATTGTATTTTTCAACCGTAACGATTTCTATGCCTTTGCTGGCAGCCTTATCTTGTACCGCTTTTAACCAATCATCTCCATAGGGATCGGCAAAACCAATCACCCCAATACGTTTGATGTTGTTGGCTGCCATATGCTCAATTAAGGCGTCAGCCATTAAGGTGTTGTCTTGGGCCACAGGAAAAACCCAACTGGCTTTAGCCGGGTCTGGGACTTTGGCTGGGGACATCCCAAACACAGGTGTTTTAGCCTCTACTGCTACCTCGGTGGTAGCAAAGGCATTAGAGACTGTGCTGCCGCCTAAAATAATATCAGCCTGACTTTCTACTAAATTACGGGCGTTTCTAGAGGCCACGTTCGGATCCGAGGCATCATCCAAAATAATGACCCGCACAGGTTCACCTGCAATGGTTTTAGGCATGATGCTGGCAGCATTACGCTGCGGCGCCCCTAAGGCTGCCGCCGGTCCAGTAGCAGACACACTGACTCCTACCACTAACTCTGCCGTCGCAGAAAAGCTAAAGCCCAACACACCGCTCAAACCTATATGTACTAACCATTTTTTTAATTTCATCGTTGTCTCCTAGTTCATTTTTTGTAGCATCCAGCTGTTACGCCTTCATTCCCAAATAACTACTCACAACTTGTGGGTCATGTAACAAGCTTTGCGCCTCGCCTTCTAATACCACCTGCCCTGTTTCCAACACATAACCATAATCAGAAATACGTAATGCAGCTCGTGCATTTTGCTCGACTAACAAAATGGACACCCCCGCATCGCGTAGCTTTTGCACAATCTCTAAGATTTCTACGACAATGAGGGGCGCCAAACCTAAACTGGGTTCATCCAACATTAAAACGCTGGGTTTGGCCATCAACGCTCGCCCAATAGCAAGCATTTGACGCTCGCCGCCAGACAGGGTGCTGGCATATTGCTGTCTGCGTTCATACAAACGTGGAAACCACTCGTACACTTCCTCAAGGGACTGGGCTTGGTCTCTATGCCCTTGGGTATAACGACTGTAGGCCCCTAGCACCAAGTTATCTTCCACTTTCATTTGACCAAACAACTCGCGTGATTCGGGCACTAAGCTAATGCCATGGGCCACTAAGGTTTCCACGCGCCATTTTCTTTTGGTGGGAATTAGCCCACTACTAATTTGCCCTTGATAAGGCATTAGCCCCATTAACGTGGCCAACAAGGTCGATTTGCCAGCCCCGTTGGGCCCAATCACACTGACAATGCGCCCTTTGGGCAGCTCTAGGCTGACGTTATGCAAGGCTTCCACTGCCCCATAAGCCACTGTCAGGTTTTGTACACTTAATAACAGGTCATTTGTGCTCATAACTCTGCTCCTAAGTAGGCTTCTAAGACTTTGGGGTTATTTTGAATTTCTTGGGGAGCACCCGCCGCTAGCCATTGCCCAAACTCCATCACGACAACGTGATCGGCCACGCCCATTAAAAAATCCATATCGTGCTCAACCAATAAGACCGCTACCCCATCAGCCCGTAGTTGCTTTAATAACGTCGCTAATTGTTGTTTTTCGTTGTGGCGCAAACCGGCAGCGGGCTCATCCAACATAAGTAAAATAGGGTCCGCGCATAACGCTCGCGCTATTTCAATAATGCGCTGCTGACCCAAAGCCACATCCCCCGCACGCATGTGTTGGTAGGGGCCTAATCCGCACCGCTCAATTTGACGCTGAGCCTCGGCTAGTATTTGCTGCTCCTCCGCTTGGTCTAAGCGCCAAGCCGATTGCACAAAGTTTTTATGACCCCGCAAATGAGCCCCTAAAGCGACGTTTTCCAGCACACTCATTTCTAAATTAAGACGTACATGCTGAAAAGTACGTGTTAAGCCCAAAGCGGCAATTTCTCGGGGGCTTTTATGCTGAATAGGCTGCGATAAAAAAGTGATCTCCCCCTCAGTGGCTGCCGATACCCCTGAAATACAATTAAACAACGTGCTTTTACCTGCACCATTAGGGCCTATTAATGCAGTAATTTGTCCCGCTTTTACCGTGAGATGCATTTGATTATTTGCCACCAAGCCGCCAAAGCGCTTGGTCACATTGTGTACCCGTAGCAGTTCAGAGCCAGATGGCGGCAAAGAACGGGTGGCCAAAGGAGGCGCATCCACCTGTACCTGAATGGGTTTTTCTACCCAATGCTTAGGCAGCAATCGCGCCACAAAGCTCCATAACCCAAAACGGGCTTTGTGCAGCAAAACAACGACCAATACCGCAAAGACCACGCCTTCAATATTGCTGGTACTACCCATTAGGCTAGGTAAGTAGTCTTGCAGCACCTGCTTTAAAGACAACACCACCCCTGCGCCTAAAACCGCACCCCACACACTGCCAATTCCCCCTAACACCGCCATAAACAAAAACTCGATGCCCGCATTAAGAGAAAAAGGCGTAGGACTGATAAAACGCTGTAAATGCGCAAATAACCAACCAGACACACAAGCCAATTGGGCCGCAATCAAAAACAACACGATCCGGTAATACGAGGTTTTAATCCCCATCGCTGCGCTCATGCCCGGGTTCGCCAAACTACGCATCGCTCGACCATCTCTAGAGCGCAACATATTCTGACTACACCAAATCGCCAATAAGAGCACAGCCCAAATCACAGCTAAAAACGAGCTAGGACTGCGTATTTCCCAATGAAAAAAAGGAATACTAGGAATACCGCCAATGCCGCTATGCGCACCCAACTGCTCGCTACTGCCAAATAAATAATAAATACTCAGGCCCCACGCCAACGTGCCCAACGGCAAATACTGGCTGGATAAACTCATGGTGACCCAGCCCAAAAACAAGGCCAACACACTGACCAAAGCCAAAGCCACCACCAACGTTAACCACGGCGAGCTGCCATACACCGTCGTCATGTAGGCGGTGGTGTACGCGCCCAAGCCCACAAACGCAGCTTGGCCAAACGACGTCATGGCACCCACACCCGTTAATAACACCAAACCCACTGCCACCAACGCAGCCAAACCTATGTAGTTCAGCATAGTGATTTGAAAATTAGTGAGTACGGTTTGCAATAACAGCAAGACAATAAAACCCACCCCATAAGCCAAAATGCTACGCATATTAGGATTCCTCGTCGTTGTGTTTAGTGCCTATAGAACGCACCAGCAAAATAGGGATAATCAAGGTGAATACAATCACTTCTTTGTAGGCACTGGCCCAAAAAGCACCAAATGTTTCCAAAAAGGCGACCACTAGGGCACCGACTACCGCGAGGGGGAAGCTCATCAGACCACCAAAAATCGCAGCCACAAACCCTTTTAGCCCAGCCAAAAACCCACTGTCGTAATAAATGAGCGTTAAGGGCGAGGCCAAAATACCGCACAACGAGCCAATAAAAGCTGCTACTCCGAACGCTAACTTGCCCGCCATTTCTGTAGGAATACCAACTAAGCGCGCACCCAAACGATTCACAGCTGTGGCCCTCAAGGCCTTGCCATAAAAGCTTTTTTCAAAGAACACATACAGCAGTACCATCGTCACCGCCGTTACGGCCATAATCCAAATGGCTTGGAAAGAAACGAATGTGCCTAAGAGCTCCACCATGCCATCGGTAAAATTGGGCGTGCGATTGGCATCCGCCCCAAACATATACAAACCTAGGCTCAAAAAGGCGATATGCACCGCCATAGCCAAAATCAATAAAAACAAATTTGATTGGTTTGCCACCGGCTGAAAAACCACGCGGTATAAGTAAACCCCCATGGGCCCAGTAATTAACAACGACAAGAGTATTTGAAACAGCAAAGGCAATTGATCCAACTGCGGTACGCTCCAAAGCACCAACAGCACGCCTACAGGCGCGCTAAAGGTCCAGGCCAAACGTTTCCACAGCGTATCCATTTCATCATTGCGCCAACAGGCATGTGTATCGGCAATCGCGCTGAAGATAGCCAAAGCCCATAACAACCAGACCGTGGCGGGCACATGGCCCATTTGCAAACCCATTAAGGTCAACGCACCAAACGCCACAAACTCGCCTTGCGGCAAGAAAATAACGCGAGTAACGGTAAAAACCAGCACCAAAGCTAAGGCTAATAAAGCATAGATGGCCGCATTGGTCAGGGCATCTACGCTTAGCATCATAAAAACGTCATAGTTCATGCATTGCCCCTTGCCGCCTCTTTGGCCCAGTCAATACGCTCCACGTCTTCATTGGCGTACAGCTGCTCAATTAAGGCGGCCCTACGTGTCAAAATAGCGCGTTGATTTAAAGACCCTTTATCGGTCAATTCGTGATGATCTAAAGAAGGCGCCTCGTTCATCAGTCGTATAAAGCTCACCCGTTTAGAGCTACCGTTTACCCCCTCATTTAAGCGCTGTAAAAACTGCTCAAAATACGCTTTGACCTCGGGGTGGGCACACAACTCAGATAGAGTGAGTGGAGTTTTGGCTGTCGTCACTAGCTTTTGGGTTTCCTGTTCACGCAAAAACACCAAAAGGCCAATGTGATCCTGATTTAAACCACAAACTGCCACATCCCAAATATAGGGAGCGCCTAATAAAATAGCGCGGCTACGCAAAGGCCCCACGCTGACAAAAGTGCCCGTACTTAACTTAAAGTCTTCAGCCAAACGGCCATCAAACACCAGTCCCAGTTCAGGTTGGGCGGCATCAAAGAACGTTACGGCATCGCCCGTGCAGTAATAGCCCTCTGCATCCAAAGCCACCGCCGTGGCCGCTGCATCACGCCAATAACCAGGCATCACATGCGGGCCTTTGATACGAATTTCTAATTTACCCTCGCACGGCACCAGCTTTAATTCACACCCCGGCGCCGGCAAACCAATATAACCCGCCCCCAGTAAAGGCCCAGTGGTAAATGCACTGGACGGTGAGGTTTCGGTCATTCCCAAGCCAGACATCATACGAATAGCTCGCCCACAATGCTGCGCACTAACGCGGTCTAACTTTTGCCAAACGGCGTCAGATAACGCCGCCCCCGCAAAATAAAACAACTGCATATTTTTATAAAATTTTTCACGCAGCTGCTCGTCGTGTTCTAAGGCATCCGCCAACACATCCCAGCCTTTGGGTACCGTTAAATACGTCGTTGGCGAAATGTCTTTTAAATTACGTAAAGT
>CANROS010000077.1 GCA_947632305.1 uncultured Paenalcaligenes sp.
GAGGGGAAGCAAATGGGCACTTCCGATGTTGTCGGAAAACAGGCCGAAGCCTTCAACTACGGAGTAGTTCGACAGTTTGCTGTCATGTCTGTAGTGTGGGCGGTAGTTGGGATGGGGGTCGGGGTATTGATCGCCTTACAACTTATCTGGCCTGAACTAAACTTCGAGACACCTTGGTTTACGTATGGGCGGATTCGTCCCTTGCATACCAACTTGGTGATTTTTGCATTTGGTGGTAGCGCTTTATTCGCTACGTCCTATTATGTGGCACAACGTACCTGTCAGGTCCGTTTGTTTGCGGGCCCGTTGGCTTCGTTCACATTTTGGGGCTGGCAACTTGCTATGGTCGCTGCGGTATTTACATTACCGCAAGGTTTCACCAGCAGCAAAGAGTACGCCGAACTAGAATGGCCACTCGATTTACTGATTCTTGCTGTTTGGGTCAGCTATCTGATCGTGTTCTTTGGTACCTTGATTAGACGTCGTGTGAATCACATTTACGTTGCCAACTGGTTCTTTGGTGCGTTTATTATTGTGATTGCAGTGCTGCATATCTTTAATAACCTCGAATTGCCTGTTTCCATGTGGAAGTCGTATTCAGTCTATTCAGGTGTACAAGACGCCATGGTGCAGTGGTGGTATGGCCATAATGCAGTGGGTTTCTTTTTAACCACTAGTTTCTTAGGCATGATGTATTACTTTGTGCCCAAGCAAGCTGAGCGTCCTATTTACTCGTATCGCTTGTCCATTGTTCACTTCTGGGCTTTAGCATTTACATACATGTGGGCTGGTTCACACCACTTGCATTACACCTCTTTACCCGATTGGACTCAGTCCTTAGGGATGGCGTTCTCCTTGATTCTATTAGCACCTTCTTGGGGCGGTATGATCAACGGTATCATGACGTTATCGGGTGCTTGGCATCGTCTACGCACAGACCCTATCTTAAAGTTCCTAGTCGTGGCGATTTCCTTCTACGGTATGTCTACCTTTGAAGGCTCCATGATGGCGATTCGTACCGTGAACTCCCTGTCTCATTACACAGACTGGACAGTAGGTCACGTACACTCTGGTGCGTTGGGTTGGGTGGCTATGGTTACCTTTGGTTCCTTGTACTACATGATTCCACGCCTCTACGGCCGTATTGGTATGGCTAAGCCCCAGTGGGTCGAGTTGCACTTCTGGTTGGCAACTCTAGGTGTGGTGCTCTACATCTCCGCAATGTGGATTGCTGGTGTGATGCAAGGTCTAATGTGGCGTGCTACTGGCCCAGACGGTATGTTGATTTACAGCTTTGTTGAAGGCGTAAAAGCAACCTATCCGTTCTATGTCATTCGTGCTCTAGGCGGCATTATGTTCTTGTCTGGCGCGGTCATTATGTTGGTTAACACTCTCTTGACTATCAAAGGTCAGCCTCGTGTTAATCCTGTGGTGCCACTAAAAAGTCCTGATGCACGTGATTCCGGATTATTAGGCACTAGCGAAATAGCTGCAGGTTAAGGATAGATCCATGTCTAACGAGAAGAAAAAGTTTTTTTCACACAAATCGCTGGAAACAAACGTTGGCTTGTTAATGATTTGTACCCTCATCGTGATTGCGATGGCCGGTTTGGTGCAGATTGTGCCTTTGTTTTTCCAGCACTCAACTACTACTCCTACCGAAGGGGTTACCCCTTACGAACCTTTAGCTTTGTTGGGGCGTGACATTTACATCCGTGAAGGGTGTGTGGGTTGTCACTCCCAGCAAGTTCGTATGTTGGAATCCGAGGTTCGTCGCTATGGTCCATACTCTTTGGCAGGCGAGTCCGTTTACGATCACCCGTTTCTATGGGGTTCTAAACGTACTGGTCCTGACTTAGCACGTGTGGGCGAGCGTTATACCGACGAATGGCACCGTATTCACTTGCGCAATCCACGTGATGTGGTGCGCGAGTCCAATATGCCTGCCTACCCTTGGCTACAACATAACTCAGTAGAAGGCGCTAATGTACAAAGACGTATGGAAGTCTTACGCACATTGGGCGTGCCATATACTGACGAGCAAATGGCTGAAGCACCTGAAACCTTAATTGGTAAAACAGAAGAAGATGCTTTAGTGGCTTATTTACAAGGTTTAGGAGTCCAAGGGCGCGCCGCTGCTGAAGCAGCCGTTGCCGAAGGGAGATACTAATGATTGGCATCTTAAATGGTATTGCCACCGCATTAGCTTTAATAACCTTTTTAGGAATCATCGTTTGGGCATGGTCTAAGGGCCGTGTCAAAGCGAACGATGAGGCGTCTAGGCTGCCGTTTGACCTCCCCGACGAGGAAGAGGTCGTAAAGCAGAAAGTAGGGGATTCGAATGAATAAATTTGACAGCGTAGGCTGGAGCATTTGGATTACGGTCATTGCCCTAGGTGGGGTCGTGTTCTGTTTGTACGTGCTTTTCAGTCAACTGAAAGGTCAGCCTAAAAAAGGCGAGACCATTAGCGAAACCGGTCACGCATGGGACGGTATTACCGAGTACGATACACCGCTGCCTCGTTGGTGGGTATCTATGTACTTAATCCTCAGCGCTATCGCTTTGGCTTATATGTTTTTGTACCCAACTTTGGGTTCCTACAATGGCTTATTAAATACTAACCAAGCCAAAGAGGTGCTCTTAGCCCAAGAAGAAATCGAAGCACGTGTGCAGCCGGTTTTCCAAACCTATGCAGATATGCCATTTGCTGAGATTGCGAATGACGAAGAAGCCCGTGCCATTGGTCAACGATTATTTTTAAATAATTGTGCACAGTGTCATGGTTCGGATGCCCAGGGCAGCCCTTCTTTCCCGAACTTAACTGATAAGTCGTGGTTATGGGGTGGTGAACCAGAGCAAATTTTGCACACCATCACAGAAGGCCGTCGCGGGATTATGCCAGCGCATAATGCCATGATGACACCGGCGCAGGCTTCTGAGATCGCCCAGTATGTGCGTTCTTTGAATAACCTAGCTCACGACCAAACGCGTGTGGTACCAGGTAAAAAACTCTACGATCAGTTTTGCGTAGCGTGTCATGGTGCCGAAGCCAAGGGCAATCAAATGCTAGGGGCTCCTGATTTAACCGATAATAATTGGTTATATGGTAGCTCTGAAGACAGCATTGTCTACGGCATTATGAATGGTCGAGATAACCAAATGCCACCACAAAAAGATCATCTCTCGCCAGAGCAGATTCGTGTATTGGCTGGATGGGTTTGGGGTTTGTCTAACGCAAAGCAGTAACGGCAGTATCAGGCTCCCAATCACAGTATGATCGGGAGCCTTTTTATTATTTGATGAAGGTTTAGTGTCATGAGTAGTGAAGCTCCTAAAGGCCCAAACAATGGCCAAAGTAGTAACGCAGTACCCGTTTGGCAGCCGCCTCGGCTAGAACAGGTAGTTGTGGGGGCTTCACCGCAACTAGAGAAAATCTTGGGCGATGCGCGGGGTAAAATTATCCCTCGCTCTGTTAAAGGCCATTTTGATCGTATCCGTAATATTCTTGTTTGGTTCACGCAGATTCTGTTTTTTGGGCTGCCTTGGCTAGAGTGGAATGATCGGCAAGCGGTGTTGTTTGATTTGGGCGCGCGCAAATTTTATCTTTTTGGCATGGTTCTGTGGCCCCAAGACATTATTTATTTGGCTGTTTTGCTGATTATTTCTGCTTACGCCTTATTTTTATTTACCGCTATTGCGGGGCGGTTGTTCTGTGGTTACGCCTGTCCGCAGACCGTCTACACCAAAATTATGATGTGGTTCGAGCGCAAGATCGAAGGGGATCGCGTGGCTCGTATTCGCTTGGCGGAAGCCCCTTGGGGCTGGCGTAAATTCCGCATTAAATTTACCAAACATGCGGTCTGGGTATTGTTTTCCCTGTGGGCAGGTTTTACTTTTATTGGTTATTTTGCTCCTATACGAGAGCTACCCGCCGAGTTCCTGAACCTAACGCTAGGCACTTGGCAGTGGGTGTGGTTCGCACTTTATAGTGCTGCCATGCTTAGTTTTGCTGGTTTCTTGCGTGAGTCTATCTGTCGATACGCCTGTCCTTATGCACGCTTTCAAAGCGTGATGGTAGATGACGATACCTTTGTGGTCAGTTATGACCACGTACGTGGTGAGCCACGCGGTGCTCGTTCTAAAAAGGTAGACCACAAAGCAGAAGGCAAAGGGGACTGTATTAACTGTAGCTTATGTGTGCAGGTCTGTCCTACTGGCATTGATATCCGTGAGGGCCTGCAATACATGTGTATTGGTTGTGGCGCCTGTGTGGATGCCTGTAACGAAGTGATGGACAAAATGGGGTACGAGCAAGACTTGATCAGCTATACCTCGGGGCGTGCCATTACTGAGCGCCTTAGCGAAGACCAAGCCCGTAAGCGCATGTTCCGTCCACGGGTCTTGGTGTATATTTCTTTGTTAGTGGTCGTTAGTGTGGCGCTAGGCTTATCTATGGCCATGCGCGATACCTTAAAGATGAATATTATCCGAGATCGTGGTCTTTTGGGACGTGAAGTGGCAGGTGGTTTAATTGAAAACGTCTATAGATTACAATTGGTGAATGCGGCTGAAGAGCCTTTAACTATCCAGATTTCAGCTGATGGTCTTGATCAAATTAAGATCATGCGTGCTGATACGGGGACTGATACCATTGTGTTGCCAGCGTCTTCTACCGAGCTTGTGCCTGTGGTGATTCAAGTCCCTTACGACAGTAATCTTGCTAGCGGCATGCATGAAATTCATATTCGAGCAGAGTCGCTTGAAGGCCAGCAACACTCAGGTCGTGCTAAAGACACGTCTAATTTTTATATTCCCCAATAAGGAGTCAGCATGCGCTCAGCACGTGTACGTGAAGACACTAGACCTTGGTACAAAGAGCCTTGGCCTTGGATTTTAATGTCTGGGCCAGCAATAGTAGTGGTGGCTTGTATAGTGACCATTTATTTGGCTTTTGTTAATTTTGATCAGCCTATGTCGGGTGCAGTCAAGCAAGGCTTGCAAATATTGCCAAGCACTCAAACTGATAAAGCAGAGCAAAAATAGCAGAGAGCTCAGTGGGTTAATAAAAAAGCTAAGTGATCTCACTTAGCTTTTTTTATGTCTAGATAGCGCTGGATATTTTTTAGTAGGCGTGGCTGGGGCAAGCGGTGCCAGCGAGTTGGTGCAGAGCAGGTAGGTTGAGTAATTTGACTTCACGTTGCTGAATTTCTAATAAGCCTTCTCGGGAAAAACGAGAAAATAAACGGCTAATGGTTTCAAGAGTGAGGCCTAAGAAATTACCAATTTCCTCGCGGCTCATGCGCAAAAGGAACTCGTAGGGTGAATAACCTAGAGCGGTTAGACGATCTGACATGTTTAATAAAAAAGCCGCTAGACGCTGTTCAGAGCGTAGGGCGCCCAGTGTCATCATAATGCTGTGTGAACGATTAATTTCTTTGCTCATTAAGCGTCGTAGCTGGGTTTGCAACATGGGTAGTTGCATCGCCAGCTCATCAAAATCGTCTAAACGCATAACGCAGACTTCACTGTCTTCTAGGGCTAAGGCATGGGAAACGTGCTTGTTGTCTAGGAGGCCATCCATGCCGGCAATTTCGCCAGGTAATAGAAAGCCAGTGATTTGTATTTGTCCGGTGGCGTCTTCAAGCTGTGTTTTGATACTACCAGAACGCAGAGCGTAGACAGCCTCTACCGGATCAGCCAGATGAAATAAGGGTGAACCTTTTTTGAGCCGGATGCGTTCTTGAATAAGATCATCGAGTTTGTTTAGCTCTGGTTTAGGCATGCCTAGCGGCAAGCAAAGCTCGCTGAGCATACAAGTGGAACAGCGCATGGAGTCGGCGGTGACAGGAATACGTTTTTGCATAAGTTTTTATTCTGCATACAGAAGTCAATTGCGTTTGCTTTGAGGCAAATCAATACTAATTGTAGCTTTTTCTAGTGGGCAGCACGAATTACATTTCTTTAGATTTGGTGACTATGAAGAAAAATAAGGGATAAATAGAATAAAAGCCTTATTTTAGAGTAGGTTGTGGTTTTTTTGTAACGTGATAGGGCAAGGTGTGTTTAGTCATTTGAGATTAGTTACTCTTGAAAATGAACAAAAAGACTGTATCTATGTAGTAATGATTGATAGCCAGCACGGCTTTTATTGAATTGAAATTGAATTCAAGCGGTGCACTTTTATAAAGGCATACTGTTCCATGCGTATAGATAAATTAACAACACAGTTCCAAATGGCTTTAGGCACAGCACAGACTTTAGCTATTCAAGACAAACATGCGTATTTAGAGCCGGCCCATGTACTTTTGGCTCTGCTTGAAGATCCCGACTCTGGAGCCAGTAGTTTATTGGCACGAGCGGGTGCTGCAGTGCCACGTTTAAAAAATGAATTAAGCAATTATTTATCTGCTTTACCTCAGGTCGAGGGGGCAGAGGCCAACCTGCGTGCGAGTCGAGAGCTACAAAATGCCTTAGCGCAAGCAGATAAAGAAGCCACCCAGCGTGGTGATACCTATGTGGCTAGCGAGTTGTTTCTGTTAGCAGTCTTAAAAGACAAAGGTCGAACCAGTCAAATAATGCGGGATGCTGGGGTACAAGACAAAGCGCTAGAGGCAGCGATTGAAGCGGTGCGTGGCGGTGGTAATGTGACCGATGCCGAAGGCGAATCGAACCGTGAGGCCTTGTCTAAATATACCACTGACTTTACCGAGCGAGCTCGTTTGGGCAAACTAGACCCAGTGATTGGCCGAGACGATGAAATTCGACGCACTATTCAAATACTGCAACGTCGTACTAAAAATAATCCCGTATTAATTGGTGAGCCAGGGGTGGGTAAAACCGCTATTGTAGAAGGTCTAGCCCAGCGTATTGTTAATAATGAAGTGCCTGAAAGTCTAAAAGGAAAACGATTATTAGTTTTGGATTTAGCGGCGTTATTAGCCGGAGCTAAATTCCGTGGTGAATTTGAAGAACGTCTAAAAGCCGTTTTAAAAGAATTGGCCCAAGATGAAGGCCAAACTATTTTATTTATTGATGAAATCCACATGGTGGTGGGGGCCGGTAAAGCCGATGGGGCCATGGATGCGGGCAATATGCTTAAACCCGCTTTGGCGCGTGGTGAAATTCATTGTATAGGTGCCACGACTTTAGACGAATACCGTCAATACATTGAAAAAGACGCTGCTCTAGAGCGCCGTTTCCAACGGGTACAAGTCGAAGAGCCAGATGTGCCTTCCACTATTGCCATTTTACGAGGCCTACAAGAGCGGTACGAGCTGCACCATGGGGTCGCCATTACTGATCCCGCTATTGTGGCGGCAGCTGAGCTCTCGCAGCGTTATATTACCGATAGGTTCTTGCCCGATAAGGCCATTGATTTAATTGATGAAGCGGCAGCGCGAATCCGTATGGAGATTGACTCTAAGCCAGAGGTCATGGACAAGCTAGAGCGCCGGATGATTCAACTGAAAATTGAGCGTGAAGCAGTACGACGCGAAGAAGACGACGCGTCTAAAAAACGGCTACAAGTCATCGAAGATGAGCTGGATTCTTTGCAGCGTCAGTATGATGATTACGACAACATCTGGAAAGCAGAAAAAGCCGCCGTTCAAGGGACTCAATCCATCAAAGAGGAAATCGAAACCTTACGTGCTCAGATGGCTGAATATCAGCGCAAAGGGCAGTTTGAGAAATTGGCTGAATTGCAATACGGCACATTGCCTCAGCTCGAAGAGCGCTTGCTCTCTGCAGAACGTGCCAAAGAGCAAACGGATGAAGCCGTACAACAGCCTAAGTTATTACGTACCCAAGTTGGGGTAGAGGAAATTGCTGAGGTAGTGTCCCGAGCCACTGGCATTCCTGTTTCCAGAATGATGAAAGGGGAACGTGAAAAACTGTTGCAGATGGAATCGCACTTGCATCAGCGCGTAGTGGGCCAAGACGAGGCCGTGACGTTAGTGGCCGATGCGATTCGTCGTTCGCGAGCAGGTTTGTCTGACCCAGACCGTCCTTATGGCTCGTTCTTGTTCTTAGGGCCTACTGGGGTGGGTAAAACCGAGTTAACCAAAGCCTTAGCAGGGTTTTTGTTTGATTCCGAAGAGCATCTTATCCGTGTGGATATGTCTGAGTTCATGGAAAAACACTCGGTAGCTCGTTTAATTGGTGCGCCTCCCGGTTACGTGGGGTACGAGCAGGGTGGTTATTTAACCGAGGCTGTGCGCCGTAAGCCTTACAGTGTTATTTTGCTGGATGAGGTGGAAAAAGCTCACCCTGACGTATTTAATATTCTTTTGCAGGTGTTGGACGATGGTCGATTAACGGATGGCCAAGGTCGCACGGTAGATTTCCGCAACACCGTGGTGATCATGACGTCAAACTTGGGTTCGCAGCATATCCAAAGCATGCAAGATCAACCCTATGAAGCCGTTAAAGAAGTGGTGTGGGAAGAGGTCAAACATCATTTCCGTCCTGAGTTCTTAAACCGCATTGATGAAGTCGTGGTGTTCCACTCTCTAGACGCGCAGCACATTCAGTCCATTGCTAAAATTCAATTGCAGCGTTTGGGTCAGCGTTTGCAAGACCGTGACTTGCAGCTAGAGGTGTCTGAGGCTGCTTTGGTTGAAATCGCTCAGGTGGGCTTTGATCCTATTTTTGGGGCGCGCCCTCTTAAACGCGCTGTGCAGCAAAATATTGAAAACCCCGTGGCCAAAGCCATTTTGCATGGTGATTTTGCGGATGGCGATACGGTACGAGTGGATTTTGATGGTACTGATTTTAAATTTGAAAACTAAACCCAGTCGGCATTAAAAGATTGGGCTCGGATAGCCCCACTTCGGTGGGGCTTTTTTGTGCCTGCTTAGTAAATGAGGTGAGTAGGTAGTATCCCGTGTATAAGAATAAGTAATTTACAACTAAACTATTTACAGGTCATTATCGTGATAGATCTGGAAATAAAAAATAACGAGGAGACATACTATGAAGCGTTTAGTAGCCGCATTGGCTTTTACTTCTGTTGGCTTCAGTGCTGCCACTGCTGCCGATACCATTAAAGTCGGGATTGCTAATGATAGCTCCGGCCCTTTTTCTGCGGTAGGTGCTGAAATTCGTGACGGTTTAAACCTAGCGATCAAAACATTGGATGGCAAACTGGGTGGCCAGCCAGCCGAATTTTTACAGCAAGACATGGCGGGTAATCCAGATCAGGCCAGACAACTGGTTAACCGTTATATTCAACGAGATAAAATTGATTTTTTCACAGGGCCGGTTGGGTCTAACGTTGCGTTGGCTGTAGGGCCAGCTTTATTTAAAGCAGAGGTACCATTTTTAACAGCGAATCCGGGCCCCAGTCAGTTTGCTGGTAAACAGTGTAATGATTACTTTTTTGGCGTGTCGTACCAAAACGATGCTTTCCACGAGGCGGCCGGTAAAGTCGCAGCAGACAGCAACTACGAAAAGGTCTTTATTCTTGCGCCAGATTATCCTGCAGGCAAAGATGCATTAACCGGGTTTAAACGGGGTTATGGCAACACACCTAGCGAGGAAATCTACACCAAACTAGGTCAAATTGACTACGCTGCCGAATTGGCTCAAATCCGCGCTAACAAACCTGAAGCCGTTTACTTTTTCTTGCCAGGTGGCATGGGCATTAACTTTATCAAACAGTTTGTGTCGGCCGGCCTAAACCAAGACACCGTCCTGATTGGACCGGCTTTCTCGGGTGATACAGACATTATTCAAGCCGTCGGTGATCCTATCGAGGGGATGTACAACACCGCGCAATGGGCGCACGACTTAGATGTGCCTGCAAACAAGAAATTTGTAGAGGCGTTCCGCGAAGAGTACAACGGTCGTTACCCATCTGTGTATGCCGCTCAAGCCTATGACGTCATTATGGCTATTGATGC